>JBJYXQ010000177.1:3675-9277 GCA_046260035.1 Anaerolineae bacterium | reverse complement strand
CAGATGATGGCGGCGGATTTGGGCCTCCTCGATACGGACGCTTACGATTATGAGTTGGTGTATGGCGTACCGTTCGCCCTTGACAAGGCGGGTCGGTTGGACTATGGTCACAGTCGGATGACCCACGCGATGCTGCTCACGGGTGTTGACCTGAACGAACGCGGATGTCCGGTGAAGTGGCGCGTCGAGAACAGTTGGGGTACAGAACGCGGTGACAAAGGCTATATGTTGATGACCGATCGTTGGTTTGAAGAGTATCTCTACGAGATCGCCGTGAGCAAGCGTTATCTCTCGCCTGACTTGCTGACGGTTCTCGAGACCGAACCGATCGTACTCCAGCCCTGGGATCCGATGGGGGCACTGGCCCGGTAAAGTAACCATCCTTGCGAAGATGCGTGAATCTGTCGCGTGCCTACACTTTCGCAAGGGTAAGTGATACGGAGGAATTGCGATGAAATATCTGCGCATTTTGACCTGTTTGTGGATGGTTTTCGCACTGTTTGCCTCGGCCGAACTGGTGAAGGCGGATGTTGAACCCCCTGTCGATGCGGTGGATATGCAACTGGTGGGGCAGTTCGGTGGCGCTTCGTATGCCGTCGCGCTACAAGGGACGTACGCCTACGTGGGTGTGGGCCCGCGCCTGGTTGTGCTGGATGTGAGCGATGCCGCAAATCCTCTCCTGGTGGGGCAGACGGACGTGCTGCCGGATATCGTTAAGGACGTTGTTGTCGCCAGTGGGTATGCCTATGTTGCTGCCGGACCTAGGATGTTCGTGGTGAACATCGCTAGTCCCGCTGTACCTGGGATTGTGGGATTCTGCACTGCCCCGGACGATGTCAATGGTCTTGCCGTGTCCGGGTCGTATGCCTACCTCGCCGTCAAGAATGGCAGTTTACGCATCGTGAACGTGAGCACGCCCGCCAACCCGAGCGAGGTCGGCTCCCGCGTGGTGGCAGCTTCGGCGGAGGCGCAGAGTGTGGCCGTAGCCGGAGGTTTCGCCTACATTGTCGCAGGAAACACACTGTACAGCGTGAACGTGACAACGCCTTCAAGCCCTTCCCCAAGTGGATCGTTGCCGTTTACCCAGCCCCTTCAGGATGTCGTCGTTTTAGGAAGTACGGCCTATCTTGCAGCGGGGAGTCTAGGTTTGCGCATTGTGGACGTCGCCGCTCCTGCCACGCCCTCTGAGGTCGGCTTTTACGATACGTCTGGGTCGGCTTACGGCGTGGCGGTGGCAAACAGCTATGCCTATGTGGCCGATGGCTATCAGGGATTGCAGATCATCAACGTTGCCATCCCCAGTACGCCGGTCTTTGCGGGACATTCCGCTACCCAAGAGCTGGCCTCGGATGTGGCCGTGCTGAACGATTATGCCTACGTTGCCGACCGTTTCCGCGGACTGCGTGCGTTCGATGTCAGCACTCCGGCGTCGCCGGTTGAAATTGGCCATTACGACATAGTCGGCAATGCCCGGCGCGTATTGCCGGTCGGCAATTTGCTCTACGTTGCCGATGATGACGGTGGCATGCGTATCCTAAATGTGGCGAATCCAGGGCGACCGCGCGAAATCGGCTACTATGACTCGCCGAACAACGTCTCGAGCATGGCTGTCGCCGGCCAGTATGCCTACGTCGCCGATGGTGCAGGTGGCGTGCGCATCGTTGACGTTACTGATCCCTCCGCACCTGCGTTAGTGTCGACGTTCCGCACGTGGGATGGCTGGGTGTATGGGATCATCATCCGCAATGGATATGCCTATATTGCCGAGGGTGGGGGCACTGGACAGCGCAGAGGATTGCACATCGCCAGCCTCGCCAATCCGATAGCGCCTGTTACTGAGGAATTTGTGGATACCGCTGGCAAGGCGTTTGATCTGGCGCTCGTAGGCAACCGTGCCTATGTCGCCGCTGATACCGGTGGTCTGCGGATTGTCGATGTTACGACGCCGGTTATCCCTGTTCCTCTTGGTTCTTGGGATGTGGAGGGTGTCAACGTGTCGGATGTTGCCGTCGAAGGAACGATGGCCTATGTCGTCGATGGGCAAAACCTGTACGCTGTGAATACCGCAAATCCTGTCGCCCCGAGCAGTGTGATGACCTGGACGGCTGGCACTGCTGACGGAGTAACTGTAGTTAATAGCATTGCTTATCTTGCCGAAGGGGGCAGCGGCTTGCGTCTCCTGGATGTTACGGAACCGTCATCGCCTGAGGAGATCGGCTACTACAACACGCCTGGCGAGGCGCTGTATAGCGCGTTGGCAAACCAATACATCTACGTGGCGGATGGGCACGGCGGTGTGATCGTGCTCTGGTACGGTCCGCTGGCAACGGGGACCGTCTCGACGGGCGGCGGCGCGTTCACTTCGGAATTCGATGGGACAACGTACTACTTCCCCGCGGGTGCTTTCACCGATACGATCATTTTGCGGCATGCTCCCATACCTGCGCCTGTCGTTCCTCCACTCGGTGACTTGTCGGGGATCGATCACTTCTTCAACACGACAGCGGTCTACAGCAGTACTGGCCAACTGGCGCAGCTTGTGCCGGGGACAGTTTTCACCGTCTCTGTTGAATATACCCCCGAGGAACGTGGTGTGGTCGTAGACTCGACATTGGCCCTGTACTATTGGGATGGCGATATGTGGTCCACGGAGGGGATCACCAAAGTAGCGACGGCGCAGCAGAATATAGTATTCTCGCGCCTTGATCACCTTACGCTGTTTGGCGTACTCGGCGAAGCGCGTAGCATTTACCTCCCTCTCGTCATGCGTACATTTTGATAGCTGCTCATTCTAGCGCTTTCTACCAGAGAGGGATCAATGTATAGAGATGAGTTGTGGTACCGGCAGCTAATTCGCGATCTTGAGACGCACCAGTTGGGTTTCTCCGATAAGCAACTGCGCGCATACCAGATTGATCTGATGCTGCGCATCGCGTTGCGGGTCAAGGAGCTTTCCGACACGTGTGAACTATGTCGCGACTTTCAGCGGATTCTAAGCCGTTTAGAAGAAGAATTTCCAGAATTGCCAGGATCCAAAGCCCAGCGTCATTACCAGATACGGCAGTTGCGTCTGATGACGGAGCATTTTGTGAAAGCGCACCGGTTAGCGCCACCGCAATACTACACACGCCTCTATGCTAATTATGGCTTCGTCCTGGGTCTTCTCTTTGGCATCGCCGTGGGATTGTTGGTCTTGAACAACGGTCTATATGTGCCGGTAGCCTCGGTTGCTGGATTGACTTTGGGGACGACTCTCGGCTGGATTGTAGATACTCGCGTCAAGCACGAGCAACGCGTGCTCTAAATGACAATAACTGCCCGCTCCAAAGCGGTGCATTTGTTGTCATTGACTTTTCTATTTTTTGCCTTATTATAAGAATAGTGTGATTAAATTATGATTTATTCTCAGGTTTTCTTGTGATGCAATATAAATTCTGGTTGATGCTGGCCTTGTGCCTGGCTTTGCTAACTGCTCGCCCTGTGATGGCGTCGGGGCGTCTCTCCGGCGTACTTACTTCCTCAGCCGTTCCTCCGGTGGAAGATGACGCCCCGCTACCGATCGACATGAGCACCTGGACCGCGCACACGTTGCAATTGGGTGAGGAAGTTGACTGTCTGGCACAGCGCAGTGGCATAGATCTACGTGCTGTTGCTGAAGTGAACCGCATCCTCAACCCTACGTTGTTGGATGCCGGGCAGATCGTTAACCTTCCTCCCGCCGAACCGCGCACTCTCGTGGCTGCTCGCTTGGATGATACGCCATTGACCCTCGCTGTGACGCGTGGACTGTCGCTATGGCAGGTGCTGCGTCTCAACACCGAACCGTTTTACACTGGCAAGGACGTACGGCTTCCCGGCGCCGAGGCGAACACTTGCCTGCCGTATCCCCTGGCAGCATTAGCGCTCTCGCCGCAACCGGTGACCCGTGGAGACACGGCCTTATTCGTCTTTGAAACATTGACACCGGCGGCCTGCGAGATCAGCTATCTCGATCAGACAGAGCCGTGTTATCCGCTGGACGATGCGCATCTCTACGCGCTGGTGGGACTTTCGGCGTTAATCGATTCGGGCACATACACGGTGAAGATTGCCGTGCAGATCGATAGATTGGAGACGGCGTTCACCGTTCCATTGGACGTTGCTGCCGGACGATATGGCTATCAGTACATCGATCCGCCGGCCTCGCTTTCGAAGCTGATGGATCCCTATCTGATGCAGGATGAGCTAGATTATCTCGAAACCTGGCGTACCATCCGCACGCCTGAGCGTGATTGGGAACTCCCTCTCACTTTTCCTTTGCCGTTCCGTGTTTCCGTTTCGGCCAACTACGGTGACCGGCGTTCGTACGGCGGGATGGTCGATGGTTATCACTCAGGTGTGGATTACCGCGCGTGGGCCGGTCTGCCGGTGCTCGCGCCGGCAGATGGCGTCGTGATACTCGCCGAACGTCTGGAAGCGCGGGGAAATGCAGTGCTCCTGGATCACGGCGGTGGCCTGATCACCGGCTACTGGCATCTTTCACGGATCGACGTGGAGGTGGGGCAGCATGTGCAGCGTGGTGAGGCCTTCGCTTTGGTTGGCAATACGGGCCTTTCGACGGGCGCGCATCTGCATTGGGAGATGTGGGTCAATGGCGTTTCGGTGGATAGCACGCAGTGGTTGAGCTCCGATGCTTTTGCCGGGTTGACTCTTCCTGCGCTGGATGCGCAAACTGAGGTCACGACGACAGCTTCTGTCGCGCCGACAGCTCCTGTCGCGCCATAAGAGGGATCGTATGATATGTTCGAGCGCTGGAGCGGTGTCTCCGGCGTTTTGTTTTAAGAAGGGAGGTATTGTATGTGTGGACGTTTTTCTTTGGGTGTGAATCTGGATGATTTGGTCGAGGCTTTCCCAGACTTTACGTTTCCGCCGGAAATGGCACAGCGCTATAACATCGCGCCGACGCAGGATGTGGCGGTTGTCCCCAACAATACAGACAAGCACGTCGAGCTTTTTCATTGGGGACTGATTCCTTTCTGGGCCAAGGATCCCGCCATCGGCAATCGTATGATCAACGCGCGGGCCGAGACGCTGGCGGAAAAGCCGTCGTTCCGTGCGGCCTATTTACGGCGGCGCTGTTTGATCCTCGCGGATGGTTTCTACGAATGGCAGGCCATTCCGGGCAGCAAGGTCAAGCAGCCGATGTACATTCAACTGGCGTCCAAGCAACCCTTTGCCTTCGCCGGGTTGTGGGAACTCTGGCGGCCCGACGATACGCCCATTCTTTCCTGCACAATCATTACCACTGAGCCAAACGCGTTACTTGCACCGATCCACAATCGTATGCCCGTCATTCTGCCGCAGGAGGCCTACGATCTCTGGCTCGACCCCACCGAACAGAAGCCTGCTGCGCTTAACCACCTGCTCAAGCCCTATCCCGCTGACTTGATGACGGCGTATCCCGTCTCTCGCCTTGTCAACAGCCCGTCGAATGACGTTCCTGCGTGCATTGTTCCATATCACGAATGACGAACGGCGAATAGCGAATTACGAATTGCGAATCTCGCATCACGAGTTGTGCATCACTCTTTACCCATTTCTAATTTCTCTTTTCTACTTTCTA
>JBJYXQ010000177.1:0-3575 GCA_046260035.1 Anaerolineae bacterium | reverse complement strand
TAATTCTCTGTGAGGTCCTATGAACCCTATAGCGTACGCCCAAACCCATCACGACAGATTCCTGGAAGAACTCAAAGCCTTTCTGCGCATTCCGAGCATCAGCACACAACCTGAGCATAAAGTCGATATCGAACGTGCGGCGACGTGGCTGCGCGATAAACTGCTGAACGTTGGTTTCCCCAAGGCTGAAATCATGCCGACGACAGGCCATCCCATCGTCTACGCGGAGTGGCTGGACGCTGGAGCTGATGCACCAACGGTGCTTGTCTACGGTCACTACGATGTCCAGCCCCCCGACCCGATTGACCTGTGGCGCACGCCGCCCTTCGAGCCGACGGTAGTGGGCGATGATCTCTTCGCACGCGGCGCGTCCGACGACAAGGGCCAGGTGTTCGTCCATCTCAAGGCCGCTGAGGCATTCAAGGCAACGAACGGCGCGCCGCCGGTCAACCTCAAGTGCATCTTCGAGGGTGAAGAGGAGATCGGGAGTCCTAGTTTTGATCCCTTTGTGTTTGCGCATACGGATTTGCTGGCGGCGGACGTGGCGCTCATCTCCGACACGCACATCCTGGGGATGGACATGCCGACCATCGTCTACGCGCTGCGTGGGCTGGCCTACCTCGAGGTGAAAGTGACCGGCCCGGATCACGACCTTCATTCCGGCATCTACGGCGGCGCAGTGCTCAATCCTATCAACGCGCTGTGCCGGATGATCGCGCAGCTACAGGATGCGGATGGGCGCATCACGATCCCTGGTTTCTACGACAGCGTGCGCGATCTTGATCCCGCCGAACGCGCAGAACTGGCGAAGCTGCCCTTCGATCACGCGACCTGGCTCGAGGAGGCCGGCGTGAAGGCGGATTGGGGCGAACCGGATTACACCGTTGTCGAACGCACATCCGCGCGGCCCACGTTGGACGTGAACGGCATTTGGGGAGGCTACATCCAGCCTGGCGCGAAGACGGTTTTGCCGAGTGAAGCGTATGCCAAAATCTCGATGCGCCTGGTGCCGGATCAGGATCCGAAGGAGATCGCACGTCTGGCAGGCGATTACTTGCAGCAGATTGCACCGCCCGCTGTGACCGTCGAAGTGCGCGATCTACACGGCGGCGATGGTGCGATCGTGCGCCGCGACAGCCCGGCGATGCGGGCAGCGTTCCGCGCTTACGCGGAAACGTTCGGCGTTGAGCCGATCTTCATGCGCGAGGGTGGTTCGATCCCCGTCGTGGCGACGTTCCAGAAGGCACTCGGCATCGAGACGATCCTGATGGGCTTCGGCCTACCCGACGACCGGTTGCACTCGCCCAACGAGAAGTTCCACATTCCGGCGTTTTACAAAGGCATCGAAACGGTGATTCGTTTCTTGGAGGGATTGCAAACTGCCGGATTGTGATCTAGCAGAAGCGAAAGGGGTATGTTATGCTTGCGGCGGATCGTACAATCCGCCGCAAGCTGTTTTCTATTGACCGGACTGCCGGTCGAAGTTGCGCGCGCACATCCCCATGGCGGGATGCATTTCCAATTGCTCGTAGAATGATTGCACGTCCGCGTCGCAGAGCAGATCGATCATATACAAGTTCTGCAATCGCTCCAGCATCCGGCGTACCAACGTTTGGCCGATGCCTTGATGTTGGTACGCGGGCAGCACCTCGAGGAACGGGATGTAGGCGGCGAGCACGCCATCCGTGATCGCCGTGATGAAGCCGACGACCTGCCCGGTTGTGGTGTCCTGCGCCAGCACAACCGCGTCGCTGTTGCGCAGAAGCCGTAGATGGACATCCGGCGTCGGCGGGTCCGGCCAGCCGACGAAGAAGCCGCGCAGGTGATCGGCGGTGATGTTTTCTGCAGAATCGAGATAGTCGATCAAGGGGCTCCTACTTTGCTTTTTGCATCCTCGCCCAACTATCCCTTAGCGACACCGTCTGGTTGAAGACGAGTTTGCCTTCGGCGGTGTCCGGGTCGGTGCAGAAGTAGCCTTTGCGCATAAACTGATAGCGGTTGCCCGGTTGCATTTCAACAAGGCTGGGTTCGACCTTTGCGTACGCCAGGATAGCCAATGAATCGGGACTCAGGTTCGCCATAAAGTCCTCACCTTCCTCAAAATCACCGGGATCCTCTTTGGTGAAGAGGTAGTCATACATACGGACCTCGGCATCGAGCGCGTGGGCGGCGGAGACCCAGTGGATTGTCCCGCGCACTTTGCGCCCGTCGGCTGTGGTGCCGCCGCGCGACTCCGGATCATAGGTGCAATGTAGTTCAACCACGTTGCCGTCCGCGTCTTTGATCACGTCTACACAGGTGACGTAGTAGGCGCCCATCAGCCGTACTTCGCGTCCAGGCGAGAGACGGTAGTATTTGCGCGGCGGATCCTCCATAAAGTCCTCGCGCTCGATGTAGATCTCCCGAGAGAACGGTACTTCGCGCGCGCCCATTTCGGGCTTTTGTGGATGGTTGGGTACCTCGAAGAACTCCACTTGATCCTCGGGATAGTTGTCGATCACGACCTTGACTGGTTCGAGCACGGCCATCACGCGCGGCGCGCTTTCGTTCAAATCCTGGCGGATGCAGTGTTCGAGCAGCTTGATGTCGACGATGCTATTGGCTTTGGCGATGCCGATGCGGTCGCAGAAGTCGACGATGGACTCCGGTGTGTAGCCCCGGCGTTTCAGCCCCCGGAGGGTGGGCATACGCGGATCGTCCCAACCTCGGACGTGGCCTTCGTTGACTAACTGCAGCAGGAAGCGCTTGCTCAGCACGGTGTAGGTCACGTTCAGCCGCGCAAACTCGAGCTGCTGCGGGTGATAGATGCCCAGCGCATCGAGGAACCAGTCGTAGAGCGGGCGGTGATCCTCGTAGCCCAGGTCGCACAACGAGTGGGTGACGCCTTCGATGGAGTCCTCCAGACCGTGCGCCCAATCGTACATCGGATAGATGTGCCATTTGTCGCCGGTCCGGTAATGTTCGCGGTGCAGGATGCGATACATCACCGGGTCGCGCAGATTGATGTTGGGCGAGGCCATGTCGATTTTAGCCCGTAGCACGCGGGATTCTTCGGGGAACTCTCCCGCGCGCATCCGGCGGAACAGGTCGAGGTTTTCCTCCACGGAACGGTCGCGGTAGGGGCTGTCTTTACCTGGTTCGGTGAGTGTGCCGCGATACTCGCGCATCTCGTCGGGGCTTAGATCGTCGACGTAAGCCAGCCCTTTCTCGATTAGTTCTTCGGCCCACGCGTACATTTGCTCGAAATAGTCGGAGGCGTAGAAGATATTGTGCTCGCCGACGTCGAACCCGAGCCAGCGGATATCGTCAACCATCGACTGCGCGTATTCGACTTCTTCCTTGGCTGGATTGGTATCGTCGAAGCGCAGGTTGTACTTGCCGTCGTAATCCTCTGCGATGCCGTAGTCGATGCAGATGGCTTTGGCGTGCCCGATGTGCAGGTAGCCGTTCGGTTCCGGCGGGAAGCGTGTATGGACGCGCCCGTCGAAGCGCCCGCTCTCGATGTCTTCGTCGATGGCTGTGCGGATGAAGTCCCGGGATGTAGTTTCTTCGTTCTCGGTCATAATCTCCTCCTC
>JBJYXQ010000176.1:0-4655 GCA_046260035.1 Anaerolineae bacterium | reverse complement strand
GTGATGGACGGCACGACTGCCGGCGATGGGGCTGGGCCGCGGATGATCCGGCCCGTCGAGAAAAACGTCATCCTGGCCTCGGCGGATCAGGTGGCGATTGATGCCGTCGCCGCGAAGATGATGGGCTTTGATCCACTCAACATCAAATACATCCGCTTGGCCCACGAACACGGTTTGGGGGTGGGGGACCTACGCGAGATTGAGTTGGTAGGGGATGACGTTGCAGGGGAAAATTGGGGCTTCAAGGTGGGCTACAACTCCCATAGCTTTCTGGCGTGGCTGGCCTGGTATGGCCCGACGCGCGTGCTGCAAAAGCTGGTGCTGCGTACACCGTTGGTCATTATCCCCACGTTGATCGGCGAGATCGAGCAGGATTACCTCTATTGGCCGCTGAAATACCGGCACATCGCCGCACGCTGGTGTGAGAACACTGCGTGGGGACAACTCTTCCAGCGCTATCAAGCGAAATAGGTGTGGATAGGTAATGCTACTCGCCCGCCCGCAGCATTGACCAAAAAGCGTTCCCACCGTACGGTACAATCTGAAAACAGGCTAGCAGATTGCGAAACAGCAATCTGCTAGCTTACTTTACAAAGGTGGAAGTTCGCTTAACGCGACGTGCACCCGTTCCTGCTCCTGTGAGAGTTCCAATCGCTCGAAAAGTGTGAGGGCTTCGGTGAGCGCTGTGCGGGCTTCGACGAAGTTCCCGGCGTCTTTGAGAACACGCGCATAATCGCAAAGTGCTGTTCCCAAGTCAAACTCCTGCTTGAGTTCACGTAGAATCGCGATGCTTTGTTCTAGATTGCGCAAAGCCTCGGGCAGGTTGGGTGTCTCGGCGTGCGCTTTGCCGATAACACGGTAGATGCCCGCTTCTTCTTGACGATTACCGACGCTCTTTGCGTACGTGATCGCCTTTTCACAAGCGGTCAAAGCGCGTTCGGGAGCGTTGATTTCCAAGTAACACTCCGCCAATTGGCGGAGACATTCGGCCTCAGCGTCCTGCGCCCCGATGTCTTGCGCAATGCGCAGCCCTTCCTCAAGATGTATAATGGCTTGGTCGAGATTCCCTTGCGCCCGATAGGTCTCCCCCAGATTGATGTGACAATCGGCCATTCCTAAACTTTGTCCTAATTTTTCTCGCATGGTCAAACTACGTTGGTAATGTTCAATCGCCTGCACGTAATCGCCTTGCGCATAATGTACGACGCCCAGATTCGCGTACGCGGTCGCCTCTCCCCAAACATCGCCAAATCGTTGCAAGGTTTTCAAAGCACGACTGAAATAGGCGGCGGCGCGGGTAAGATCGGTTTGGTAATGGAGAATTGCCAGGTTGTTATCAATCCTCGCGGCGTCATACTCGTTACCGATGCGCTCCAGGATATCTAACGCATTTTCCAAGTGCTCGATAGCCTTCGCCGGTTGGCGACCCCGGTAACTCAAGCCCAAAAGGTTATGCGCTTGGGCGATTTCTGGATAGTGTGTGGTGTCTTGCAAAATGGCAAGACTGGCTTCTCCTTCTGCCAGTACGCGGTCGTTTTGCCCTTGTTGTTCGTAGATGCGGGTGCGTGCCAGTAACAAGCGCGCCATCTCCACCGAGGTTTGTGCCTCCGCCGGCAGCAGCGCGATGCCCTGCGCGCACGTGGCGAGCGCCTGCTCGTAATCCCCACGCTTTTCATACACGACCGCAATCCGCCGGTACAGATCGGCCTGGCGTTGCGCGTCGGCGCAGCACGTCAGCGCGCGTTCGTAACATGCCAATGCTTCGTCGGATTCACCCACGTGAAACAGCACGTCCCCCAATCCCTCGGCGATGATCGTTTGCGCTTCGACGTCCTCCAGTTCGTCCGCCAGTGTTTCGGCGCGTCGATAAAATGCGATTGCCTCCAGGTTAGCGTAAGCCGCGCGCGCCTTATCGCCGGATTTGAGCAAGTAGTCGAGCGCCTTCTCACGTTCATCGGAGAGACTGTAGTGATGCGCCAGCAGCTCGTAGACTTCCTCTTGCTTCTGACCGGTGTAGATTTCCTCGAGATGTTGCCCAATAAGGCCGTGATAGGCGCGCCGGTCGCGCAGGAGCAGGCTTTCGTAGGCTACGTCGCGCACCATCACGTGCTTGAAGATGTACTCCAGTTCCGGCAACCGGGCGCGCTCACGAACCAACTCGGTGCGTTGCAACGCCGCGAGATCGCTGTCGAGGTGCGTAATAACGGCTTGCGCCATCAACGCCGCCGCCGAAGATAGCCAGGCGAGCAATTCGTGGGTGAACGTGCGCCCGACGACAGCGGCCAGTTGTAGCGTGCGTCGTGCTTCTTCCAACAGTTGGTCGATGCGCGCCATAATGAGGCCCTGCAGGGAATCGGGGACGGCCCGCAGATCGATCTCCTGAGCCAGTCGCCAGCCGCCGTCTTCGGGGACGACGATCCCCTGGTCGATGAGGGCGCGGATGATTTCCTCGATGTAAAACGGGTTGCCCTCGGCGCGCGAGACCAGGTGCGCCAGTGCGGGAGGAAGTTCCTCCAATGCGAGCAGGTTGCGGACCAATTCGTGATCCTGTCCCGCCTGGATGTTCAGCGGTTTGAGCAAAAGTTCGACGTAGCGATGCGGGTAGTTGCGCTCGGCAAGTTGCCTCAGATCGTAACAGCCGTGGTCACGAACAGGCCGGTAAAGCATCGCAATGAGCAAGGGGACGCGGTCGGTGAGGGCGAGACAGCGTTCCAACAGCAGCAAGGAGGCTGAATCCGCCCAGTGCAGGTCATCGAAAACGATCACCAGTGGCTGCTCCATAGCAACCCGTTCGATCAGCGTCGTAATGGCCCGTAACATCTGGCGTTGCAAGGCTTCGCTCGAAAGATACGTCACGCGCTCGGCTTCGGGTTCGCTCAGCGGCAGGTTGAGGAAGTGTGCCAGGTAAGGTTGTACGTCGTCGGCACCGTCGTTCGGAAAGAGGTAGGCGATGTTACGCCGTAACTTTTCGCGGATGTCGAACTCGTTGTCGGTGTCGACGATGCCCAGGAAAGCGTCAATCACGTCGGTGAAGGCCGAGTAGCTGACGTGCTGGGTGTAGGAGAGGCAGCGCCCTTCGACCCAGGTGAGGGCGATTTCGTCCATAACAGTTGCATGCATTTCGGCGATCATGCGACTCTTGCCCAGCCCGGCTTCGCCAATGAGTGAGAGGATGCCGCCGCGCCCGGTCACCAACTCGGCGACCACACGGCGCAGCGTAGCCTGTTCCTCGGTACGCCCCACCAACGCGGAACGCAATCCACGGATACCGCGCACCGGCTCGGGCTGCGCTCGTCGCCCCACAATCGTAAAGGTGGGCACCGGTTTGCTCTTGCCCTTCAACTCTACTGCGCCCCGGTCGGCCACTTCGAAGAAGGGGCGTACTTTGCGCTGCACGTACCCGGCGAGCAAGACGTCTCCGTCCTGTGCCGCACTCATCAGCCGTGCTGCCAGGTTAACCTCGTCACCCATTACAGTGTACTCGCGGCGCGTCGCCCCGCCGACGTGTCCGGCGAAGACCATGCCGGTACTCACACCGATGCGCTGCCGGAGATTCCACGTCTGCGCCAACGCTTCCAGGGCGTCCTGCATATCCAACGCTGTGCGGACGGCGCGCTCGGCATCGTCTTCGTGTGCCATCGGCGCGCCGAAGAGGGCCATTAACTTGTCACCGTGATCGTACAGATCGATTTTGTTCACGACGCCGCCATAACGCTCGACGATTTCATCCATTGCAACGAAATAGTCGTTCAGGGCGCGCGCAATCTTTGCCTCGTGCCCTGGCCCTAACTGTTCGATCAACTCACTTACGCCGGTGAAGTTGGCAAAGAGGATGGCGACCAGGCGATGTTCGCCGCTGTCGTACTCCGTGGCGTGGGTGTTCGGGCCACTCTCTGCGGGTAGCAGGCGCGCGAGCAAGCGTGCCAACAGGCCCGGCGGCAGATAAGGCGTGAGACGTTCCAGCGCGGCCGTGGTCTGCTGCAAGGCTTCTGCCGGAGACGCGGTGGCAGGGAGCGCGTGCGCAGGTGACGATGATGGAGCGGCAGGAACGAAAGGCGTGAGGTCGTCCAGGAGATAGTAGCCAGGCGGACCAGGGCTGAAGGTGCACCCGGATTGCGCCTGCACTTGGCTGTAAACTGCGGCACTGGCGAGGATTTGCCCGGCGATGGCGGCGCTTTCGGCCATCGCGGTGGCGTTCACCGTCGCGCCGGTGACGATGAACTCACGTTTGACTGGCGTCCCCACCCGTGCCGCGAAGAACGGTCCAGCGTGCATACCGATCTTCATTTGCAAAGGGAACGTCCCCAGACTGGTCTCGACCTCGCGGAAGGCCGCCATCGCTTGCTGCATAGCCCACGCCGCATGCAACGCGTTGACGCTACCGGGTGTCTCCGGGCCATCGGGGAAATACGCCAGCAGCGCGTCACCGCCGAACTTGAACAAATCGCCACCGTAGGTGAACAACACGTCCAACATCGCGCTGAAGTAGCGGTTGACCACCGCGACGATTTGCTCCGCGCCCTCTTTCCCGAGCGTGCTCAGGCGTTCGGACATCGCGGTGAAGCCGCTGATGTCGGAGAAGAGCAGCGTCCCGCGCAGAAATTCGCCGCCCGGAGTTGCCTCCGGCGCTGCCAGCTCCGCTTGCACGAGGTAAC
>JBJYXQ010000175.1:0-5232 GCA_046260035.1 Anaerolineae bacterium | reverse complement strand
TCATCGGCAAAGCGAACATGCACGAGATCGGCATCGGTGTGACGGGACAGAATCCGCATCACGGCACGCCGCGTAATCCTTACGATCCGGCGCATTACACCGGGGGCAGTTCGAGCGGTCCGGCAGCCGCCGTCGCGGCGGGATTGTGTCCGGTCGCCATCGGCGCGGATGGGGGTGGATCGATTCGCATCCCGTCCGCATTCTGTGGCATCGTTGGGCTGAAATCCACTTACGGGCGCGTAAGTGAATTCGGCGCTGCCCCGTTGGATTGGAGTATTGCGCATCTGGGGCCACTAGCGGCGACAGCGACCGATGCCGCACTGGCTTACGGCATCATCGCCGGGCCTGATTCACGTGATCCTGTCTCGCTGCACCAACCAGCACCAACGCTGGCGGGATGGGACAACCTGGATTTGACCGGTTTAACTCTGGGTGTGTATACTCCCTGGTTCCATCACGCCACTGATGATATGGTCTCGACGTGTGAAGCACTACTGCAATTCCTTGTGTCTATGGGCGCGACGGTGCGCGAGGTGACGATCCCCGATCTCGAGGCAGCGCGGGTTGCTCACGTGATCACCATCGTTTCGGAGATGGCGCAAGCTATGGCACGTTATCATACCGACCATCATCGTGAACATAGCCTGGAAGTCCGCGTCAATCTGGCATTGGCGCGTTCGTTCACTTCGCGGGATTACATACAGGCGCAGCGCGTGCGCACGCGGATGATAGCGCACTTTGACCGTGCCTTACAGGATGTGGATGCCATCATCACCCCAATGACGGGGATGTCGGCGCCACGTATTCCCGCGACAGCTTTCCCGGATGGGGACTCAGACCTGACCACCCTCGCCGAGATTATGCGCTTTGCGACCCCGGCGAATCTTACGGGATTGCCGGCAATTTCTTTCCCTGCTGGGTATACTTCTGCTGGATTGCCGGTGGGGATGCAGGCCATTGGCCGTCCCTGGCAGGAGTCAACCTTGCTGCGCCTGGCGCTGGCCGCCGAACAGACCGTCGAACGGCGTGTGCCTCAAGTGTTTTACGATTCCCTAAAAGGACGACAATGATGATGTCCAAACCTTCACAGCCCTTTTCTGTTATTATTCGCGGCCCACTGGGTGTAGGTAAAACGACCATCGCCCGTGAACTGGCACAGCGTCTCGGTGCATTGTATGTGTCTGTTGATACAGTGATGACCGAAAACGGGCTTGATATTGTTGAAGGGGAGTACATACCTGTGGAGAACTTTGTCAAAGTCAATGAACTGGTGTTTCCTCAGGCGGCAAATGCTCTCAACGATGGCATACCGGTGGTGTTCGATGGTAACTTCTATTACGAACGCCAGATCACACACTTGCTGGAAACTGTACAGGGTCCACACTATGTGTTCACGTTGCAGGCCCCGCTGGACGTGTGCATTGCGCGAGACGCTCAAAGAGCGCTCGTTTATGGTGAAGACGCGGCTGCGGCTGTTCACTGTGCTGTCTCGCGCGTCGATTATGGAACCAGCATCGAAACGGCTGGTAAGACGGTAGAAAATGTGCTTCAAGAAATTATTGCGCTTTTGCCGTAAACTAATTTTACAGGAGAGAGAAGATGACCTCGATTCAGGATGTTATTGACAGGATTTTGCAGGATATCCCCGGCGCGCCGCTGGCCGATACGGTGGATACGTTCAAATGTGGCGATCCATCGCAGGAAGTGACCGGCGTCGTGACGACGTTCCTCGCCAGTTACGCCGTGATCCAACGCGCGGCGGAGCTTGGTGCAAACCTCATCATCACGCACGAGCCGACCTTCTACAATCACCTGGACGAAACGGATTGGATCAAGGATGACCCGGTCTACCAGGCCAAGCGTGCGTGGTTGGAGGAAAACGGCATCGTCGTGTGGCGTTTCCACGATCACTGGCACATGCATCGCCCGGACGGCATCACCACCGGTGTGGTCAAGGCGCTTGGATGGGAAGCGTATATGCCGGATACTGATGTGCCCATCTTTACGCTGCCGGAGACGTCCGTGGGAGCGCTGGCGGCGGAACTGAAAGCCAAGTTGGCGATCGCCACCGTGCGCGTGGTGGGCGACTTGGCGATGCCATGTCGTCGCGTCGGGTTGATGGTCGGCGCGCCCGGCGGGCAATGGCAAATCGGTTTCCTTGGTACGACCGAGATTGACGTATTGCTTACCGGTGAACTTCACGAGTGGGAAACTTCGGAGTACGTGCGCGACGCCATTGCCCAGGGCCGTAAACTGGCGCTCATCGTTCTCGGTCACGCCAACAGCGAGGAGCCGGGGATGGCCTATCTCGTCGACTGGTTGCGCGAGCGTTTCCCGGATTTGCCCATCACGCACGTGCCGGTTGGCGATCCTTTCACCTTTGTTTAGAGCGTACTCGACCCGATGGTTCGCCAGCGCACCCTTGCTTTCTTGGATAAAGCGCATCTGATCTATCTTGCGTTGTTGCCTGCCTGGGCGACCGGTGTGACGTTGGCGACCTACGGGCATCGATCCCCGTTCCTGATTTTCCTGGGCGGGATTGTCGTCGTCAGCGTTTACCTCGCAGTGATCGTCAACTACACACGTCCGGCAACATCGTACCGTGTCGCACTGCTAACTTTGGCCGATGGTCCATTGTGGGCCGCGGGCGCGCAGTTAGCCGGGCGGCTCGGAGCCTCGTTTGCAGTGGATGCATTCCTGGTGGATGGGATCGCGATCTGGATCGCCATTGTCTGGCTGGCGGTGACCACGTCACGTCCCACTCGCGAGCAGCGTGTGGCGACGTTGGTTTTCGCCGCTATCGCTGTGGGAACGGTTGGTTCGCTCTTTTGGCCATACCTCCGCGAGAACCTGTGGGGACAATGGTTGGGAATCGGCTTGCTGCTGTTGGGGATTGCAGAAGCGGTTGTGGCACATCATTACTTGCTGGACAAGGACGAGATCGTGCGCGGTGAGCGCTTCACGATGCCGTACCTGATTGTCTTTATCGCCGTTTGGGTTGCGTCAATGATCATTGGGATGGTGGTTTATGAGTTGTAAGAGCGTAACCCTGATTTTGCTGATCGTTATCCTCGCCGGGTGTGCTACCCCGGCAACGCCGTTGCCTACACCGACAACGACGCCTATGCCTACGGCGACAGCCACGCCAGAGCCTACACTCACGCCAGCACCTGCCGTGGTCAACATCGCCATTGACCCGGCGATGACCTACCAGACGATGGACGGCATTGGCGCGAACAGTTACGCCTTCCCGTATGCCAACGACATCGGTTGGGACTGGGAGGCCGTGAAGTTCGTCTTCGATGAGTTGGACATCGCCTACATCCGGCTTGCACCGTGGCTGGGGTGGTGGGAGACAGCGAACGACAACGACGACCCATACACCATCAATTGGGACGGTTTCGGGACGGTGAACGACATCATCAATAACCACGACGTTCCCTTCGCGCAATACCTGCACGCGCGCGGCATCGAACTGGGTGTCGGTGTGTGGGACTTCGGCGGCGTCTCGGAGTGGTGCGAGACGTGCGAGGATTGGCTGGCGAGTGGCAAGCCCCGGCAGATTCCACCGGAGCTTTATCCGGAGCTTGGGGAATCCATTGCGGCGTATATTCTCAATATGCAGAACCACGGCGTCCCCATCGCATTTGCCGAGGTGCAGAACGAACCGGATATCGAGGCAGGCATCAAGTATCCGAGTCCGGAAGCCTTGCGTGACGCAGGGCGCGTCGTATTGGAGCAATTCGATCACTTCGGGCTGGAGGATGTACTGCTCCATGCGCCAAACCTCCACGCGCCTACCAACAACGTTCCCTGGATTGAGGCCTGGTTTGCGGACGATGTTCTCCGCGCGCGCACGGTCGCGGTCTCATACCACACCTGGTGGAGCATTGACCGTAAGAACTACAAAGCGATCTGGGCGGCGGCCCAGCAATACGGTAAACCGGTGTGGGCGACCGAGACAGGCTACCAGGATACCCGCATTGGCATCGCGCCACAGACCTGGAGTTCGTCGTGGGAGTATGGCAAGAGTTTCTACCGCGCGATAGCCTGGAGCCATGCCAGCCGCGTCTATCTCTGGACGATCCTCGGCAACAACGCCGCGGTGGGCAAGGACGGGGAGCGCTACCCGCTGTTCTACGTCTTCAAGCGCTTTGCCAACTACATTCCGGCGGGATCTGTGCTTGTGGAAAGTCAGCCGGATGACGCTCGGGTGCTCTCTCTGGTGTTCGCACGTCCTGACGGGACATACGCCGTTATTCTTCTGAATGACAACCGGATGGATAAAGTGGTACACTTTGACGGTCTGCCAGGGACGATTGTGGAGGTGGTCACGACGACTGATGGGGCCTACGAGCGCGTGATCGCGATGCAGGCTGACGAAGCGCTTCTCCTGCCGCCGCTGAGCGTCACCAGTTTGATCTTGCAGCCTTAAATTTCTCTACCACGAATCTTCACGAATTTACACTAATCTGAGTTCTCTATTCGTGAGGATTAGTGCAAATTCGTGGTGTAGCTTTTGGGAGTTCTTTATGACAAAACTCACGCTTGACACTGTTCTAGAGGCCTTGACCACTTACATCGATGATTTGCAGCACTGGCAGATCATCGATCCAGCGTATCCACAGTGCGGTGGATTGGTTCACCCGGACTACGGTATCGCCGACGCGATCTATTCTGCGCATTTCGTTGTCGCGTGCGCCTACCTGGCGCTGGGGACAGGCGACGAATCCCGCCTGGATCGCGCTGCGCAGGCTGCCGGCTTTATGCTGCGGGCGCAAAGGCCGAGCGGCAACATCGACCTGCTCTCCGTTAACTACGATTCCGCGCCGGACACCGGCTTTGTGGTGCAGCAACTCTGCGCCGTGCTAGAACTGGCCCGTGCGCGTGGTGTAGATAGTCCCGCGTGGATCGCCCTGCTGGGCAAGCTGGAGCAGTTCGTGCGCCGTGCCGTCGCAGGGATGCTGACCGGCGGCTTCCACACGCCCAACCATCGTTGGGTGATCGCGTCGGCATTGGTGCAGGCGCACGCGCTCTTTCCCGACCTGGACGTGGCGGCGACGGTGGACGCCTATCTTGCCGAGGGCATCGACGTGGATGCGGAGGGGCTGTTCATCGAGCGCAGCATCGGAGTTTACGACGCGGTGAACGATCGCTCGTGGCTGCTTATGGCCGAACGCCGCGACTGCCCCGAGGCGCTAGATGCCGTCGCGCGCAACCTCGACCTCGATC
>JBJYXQ010000174.1:0-5355 GCA_046260035.1 Anaerolineae bacterium | reverse complement strand
ACATATAAGGCTTATCAAGAGGTTCTGAGGTGATCATGGACGATTTCATTGCATTGTGGAAACAGGAAGAACAAGCGCCTTTCACCGGTTGGGATTTCTCGTATTTGGAAGGCCGTATGGTGGAGGAGCAACCGCCGTGGTCCTACAAGGCGCGCGCAGCGGAAGTGTTGCGCAGCGCTGCGTCTGTGCTGGACATGGGCACAGGCGGCGGCGAACGCCTGCTCAAACTGCGTGAACACTGGCCCGAGAAGGTCGTTGTGACCGAGGATTATCCACCGAACGTGCGCCTGGCGCGAGAGCGGTTGTCGCCGTTGGGCGTGCGCGTGGAAGACGTGGCATTGACGCGAGACGGTGCGCTGCCTTTCGACGACGCCGAGTTCGATGTAGTGCTCAATCGCCACTCGTCGTTCAACGCGGCGGAAGTGGCGCGCATTTTGACGCCCGGCGGGACGTTCCTGACGCAGCAAATCGACGGGTGGTGGGCGCACGACCTGATGGCGGTCTTCGGTGCTGAACCGCAATGGCCTGATACTACCCTCGCTAACAACGTCACCTGGATCAAGGACGCCGGTTTGACGATTGTCACGGCGGAGGACTGGTCTGGCACGTTCACCTTCACAGACGTCGGCGCCGTCGTCTACTACTTGAAGGCCGTGCCGTGGCTTGTTCCCGGCTTTTCTGTAGCGACGCATCTAGACAGCTTGTTGGCGCTTCAGGATAAATTGGAGAAGGAAGGAGGGCTGCCTTTTGCGGCTAAAAAATTCCTCATCGAGGCACGAAAACCGGCTTAAGTTAGAGTGTGTTGCTTTGTCGCCCATTCGTTGATTCTGTGGAGGTACGACGATGAGATTCTTCGATTGCAACGCCTTTTTTGGACTTCCTTCCATCCGTCCACTGGCGCCGGTGGCAACGGCGGAGGATCTTTTGGCGGAGATGGATCGCGCAGGCGTGGAACGGGCGTTGGTGTGGCACATCGCGCAGCACGATGGTGCGCCACGCGTGGGCAATCAACTGCTCAGCGAAGCCATTGCCCCACATCCGCGTTTAGTGGGGTGTTGGACAGTGTTGCCGAATCAGGCGCGAGAATTCCCCGCACCTGCAGAGCTTTTCCGGCAGATGAAGGCGGCGCGGGTCGTTGCGCTGCGCGTTTTCCCCAATGCGCACAAGTTTCTGCTGAACGCTGTGTCGATGGGCGAGCTATTGGAAGCGATGGTCGCCCAGCGTGTGCCACTTTTCGTCTCCGTCAAACGCGGGCTGGCCTGGCACGATGTGTACAATTTGCTGGCCGAGTTCCCTGATTTGGTCGTCGTCATCTGCGACCATGGCTGTTGGGGCGAAGACCGGATGTTCCGTCCGTTGCTGGAACGCTATCCCCACGTCTACGTGGATACGGCGCAATATTTGCTCGATGGCGGCATCGAAGCGTTGGTGGCGGATTACGGCCCGGGGCGCATGCTGTTCGGCAGTGGCTTCCCCGAATCCTACTTCGGCGGCATGATGATGGCGCTCAAGCACGCGCAAATCTCTGACGAGGCGAAGGCGCTGATCGCGCACGGTAATCTTGAGCGTATCATTGAAGAGATTTTATCAGCAGATTAAGCAGATTTAGCAGATTGGGATGCTAAATCTGCTGACCATTATATGGGAGGCGGAGTTGATGATCGGGAATTCAGCACTATCACGTGAGTTTTGGGAGAACGGCAAATCGGCATCGTGCCCCATTATCGACATGCATGGGCATATGGGTGATTTCCACTCGATCTACTTTCCGCGCGGCGACACCGCCGCGATGATCCGCACGATGGATGAATGTGGCGTGCGGATGCTCGTGTTCTCGCATCACACGGCGCTCTTCTCGCCCGATCTGGCGAACACGCGCAGCGTGGAGGCCGTGCGCAAGTTCCCCGACCGTCTGCGAGCGTATTGTGCGATCAATCCCAACTACCCGGAGATCGTCGAACGCGAGGTAGCGAGCTTTGCTGACTTCTTTCCCGATGTGTACGTGGGTTTCAAGTTCCTGTCGGACTACCATCAAATCCCATTGACCGACGATCGCTACAAGCCCGCCTGGGAATACGCCAACGCGCGCGGTTTGCTCGTGCTGGCGCACACGTGGGGTGGAAGCCGTTTCGATGGGGAAAACGTTGTCCGGCAGGTGGCGGAACGCTATCCCAGCGTCAAGTTTCTCCTGGGACACTCGTGTCACGGCGCGTGGGATGCGGCGGTGCACCTGGCGCGCGATTTCCCCAACATCTACCTGGAACTCACCGCCGTCTTCGATGACCGCGGCGTCATCGAGAAGTTCGTCCGCGAGGCCGGTTCCGACCGGATGCTCTTCGGCACGGATTTACCGTGGTTCGATCCGCACCACGCCGTCGGTGTATTGCTCAATGCCGACATCAGCGACGAGGATCGCCACAACATCTGTCACCGCAACGCCGAGCGCCTGCTCGCGCCTTTGGTGGAAGGAGATGGAGCGGGCGTATCATGACGAGGCCCACACGTGTGCGTAGACTCCGGCATGACCCGCTGGTGCTACCTTTCTATCTGCCTTCGCTCATACTGGCTTTCTCCCAGGGCCTTTTGATTCCGGTTTTGCCGCTCTATGCTATAGATTTCCAGGTTTCCTACGGTGTGGTCGGTCTGATTCTGGCGATCCAGAGTGTGGGCATGCTAATCAGCGATATTCCAGGGGGGATGCTGTTGCAGCGCATGGGCCAGAAAACGGCGATGACCCTCGGCCTGGGCTGTACGGCGATCACGACAGCGGCGCTCTTTTGGGCGAAAACCGTGCCCGAAGTGTTGATCTATCTCCTTATTTCCGGCTTTGGCAACGCGCTGTACAGCATCGCGCGGCATGCCTACGTCACTGATGTGGTGACGTCTGCCAACCGTGGGCGGACGATTTCGTTGTTGGGTGGACTCTTTCGTCTGGGGCGGTTCTTTGGGCCGATGGCGGGTGGGTTTCTGGCAGCAGCTTACGGATTGCGCCTGCCGTTTTTGTTATTCGGGATCGCGTGTGTGTTGTCGTTGGTCGTCGTCGTGTTGTTCGTGCGTAGGGATCGCACGGTGGCTAAGCCCGTGTCGTCAGCTCCGGCAAACCAGGGGGCGCAGCTTCTTGCTGTGTTGAAGGCGCGGTCAGGGATCTTGTTGGCCGCCGGTGCAGGCCAGATTTTCGCGCAGATGATCCGCGCCGGGCGCGGGGCCATTATTCCCCTGTACGCAGCGGACGTTCTCGGCATGGATGTTGACGCCATCGGGCTGTTGACGACGATTGCTGCCGGGGTCGAAATGACACTCTTTTACCCGGCGGGCTGGATTATGGATCACTGGGGCCGCAAAGCCGCCATCGTTCCCAGCTTTGCGATCCAGGCCATGGCGATGGCGTGCGTGCCGTTTACGCGCGATTTCACCGGGCTGTTGTTGGTGACGACATTGATCGGTTTCGGCAACGGCTTGAGTTCCGGTGCGATGTTGACGCTTGGCTCGGATTTAGCGCCGTCGAAAGCCCGCGGAGGATTCCTTGGAGTCTGGCGTTTCATCGGCGATACCGGTTCAACCGGCGGGCCGATGGTTGTAGGCGGTGTGGCCGATCTCGTGGCGTTGCCCACCGCCGCGTGGGCGATGGCGGCCTCAGGGCTACTCGCGGCGCTGACCTTTGGCCTGCTCTTGCCGGAGACCCTAAAGCAACCCTAGTACATCGTGGCAGAAGTCCTTGACTAGTTAGCTCTGCTTGAAGCGGATCGCCAGATCCGCGGTTCTGGCGCACTACGCCGGGATCTGGCGATCCCTGGCAAGCATAAACTGGGGAGCTATTTGCGCCGCGCGGTACTAGAGCCTACTTCAGTAGACCAATATCCTCAAACGGCCACACGCGCACCCAGGCGCGGGAGACGATGCGATCCAGGGTTATCGTCCCGATCATGCGCGAGTCGCGTGAATTGTTGCGGTTGTCACCCATAACAAAGACAGCGTCTTTGGGGATCGTCACCGGGCCGTAATCTCGTTGGTAGGCCTCGGCCAGATAGGGCTCGGAGAGGACCTGCCCGTCAATCAACACGCGGTTGTCCTTGATCTCCAGCGTTTCGCCGGGCAAGCCGATGACACGCTTGATGAGGGGGATTTCATCCTCACCCATATCAATGACGACAATCTCAGCGCGCTCAGGTCGGCGGAAGTGGTAGGTCAATTTATCAACGATGAGTTGCTGGTTTTCGTGCAGGTTCGGTTCCATGCTACAACTAAGAACGAGCGTGCGCTGGCCGACAAAGTGCGTGATGAGGAACGCCAGGAGAATCGCCGGTACAACGGTTTCCAGGATGTCGCGTACCAGCTTCAATGCAATCCGGCCAATAGAATCGGATGGAGCAATCTCGGGGCGCGTCATCGTGGCATACGCCTCCGACGAGGAAGGCTCCACTGTATTCGTAGTATCGGATTTGCCGAAGTCCTGCATCTCAACTCCTTATATCTGTGATTGTCGCTATTGTATCACAGTTTCACGTATTCTCAGTAAATCAAAATATCAAGCCGGAACCAGACTACAATAGTCTCAGTCCGGGTCTGTTTGTGCATGTCTCGTGTCCTGCGCAGATTTTTGCTAAATCAAGCCGTTTAGAGACTTTTGTAGTCTTTGATTTGCGATCTACTGATTCTGCTCCAAGGCCTGTCGAATCGCGCGGACTTCGCCCAAAATGGCGTTCAGCGCTTCAGATGAGGCCTCATCTGAGGCTACGGCTGGCATCTCTTCCTCTGCGTTCGTTGGCGACATCCCGCCACGGAAACGATGCAGTGCAGCAACGACCATCTCATATACCTCGTGTGGGTTCTCCAATCCCACCAGACTTTGCTCTGGCTCGCCTGACGAACCGCTGATCCCGGCCGTCTGGATGTTTACTGTACCGGTGCCCAGCCAACGGTTCAGAATACCGCGCTTCACGGTGAGATTTGTCACCGTGCGGAAGGGGACATGTTTGACCGATTGCGTCACGATACCTACGTTCACGATCATCTCGTCCTCGTGGATTTCGTAACGCAGGCTGCGATAGTACGGGCCGGATAGCAACATCCCCGGCACCCACCACAGGAGGTCGGCTGCGAACGTGACCACCAGCGTAATCGCCAACGCGCCGATGCCCTCCTCGAAGGCGATGAGCACGCCAAGGATGAACCCGCCTGCCAGAATTGCCAGGGCAATGAGACTCAGTGTTATCCGTAAATTCGTCAAGTACTTTGGACTGGGTGTAAATTGTTTCGCTTGCATTGTGACACGGCTCCTTTCGTTATTGAAAACCAATTCATACGTTCATTGTATCAAAGATCGGAGCATCTGTCATCGGCCGGATGGCTAAATCT
>JBJYXQ010000173.1:0-2686 GCA_046260035.1 Anaerolineae bacterium | reverse complement strand
TGAATAAAGAGATACTCCAGTTCCTAGCACAATCGTGATGATCAAAGGAAGCAAGAGTGCACCTAACACGGCATGAAGCCGACGCCGCTATCGCGGCCTTGTATCGGGGCGAGCTTTGGTTGTGTAGGGTGTCTTGAAGCGAGAGGTCCAGTGCGAAAGTCGCGGCGCGGCTTATGCCAACCGTTGAACTAAGCGCTTCGCGCCCGCCCGAACAGCGCCGCGGGCTTCGCCCTCAGCTTCGTCCTTGCTCGCTGTGCTCGCGGCGGCCGAACCTGCGGTTGCAGCTGACGCTTCGGCTCGTGCACTCCGTGCCCGGCCTCGCGCAGCTGACCCGCGGCGCTGTTAGGCGGCTGCTAAATTAAATAAGGATGTGATGAATGACAACACTTGCCAAAGATCTTGCCAGGGGATGCAAACAGACCATCGTAATCAGAATAATTTCAATAGTAATTGGCCTTCCGATAGCTTGTATTTATGTCTTTGGCCCACTCTGGTTTATATCCAGCACTGATTTTCAGCTTTGGGCAATCATTGTTGCGGTGGTAATATGGCTAGTTCCCATATTGGTTGGAGGAGTGGGCTTTCCTGTTGGGGTGGCCTTATGGCGCAAAGCTAAATTAGATGCTCTTTTCTTGCCGCTAGGACTAACAGGCAAAGCATACCAGACCCGTTTTCGCCAGTATCATGGCGTTGTGCAAGGTAAGCAAGTGGATGTGTTTTTCTATCGTGGACCGGTACTCGAAATCGAGGTTAAAACCACATTACAAACTCGCATAGGTGTTACAAACCGACAATCAGATGCGCATTTCTTTGCCGATTTGTTTGGACATCAGCCGATAGTATTCAATAATCCTACCTTGAGTGACTTGACCGTATTTGCAGCAGATGAGGCCTGGGCAAAATCGTTACTTGCCACTCCTAACGCAGCTGAATTTCTACATCGCCTGGTAGAACCAAGCAGTAACGTTTTTACACGCCAACAAGTGATATTACGACCAGGCACGTTCGACTTGATGCTCGCTGGCAACCGACGTCTGTTTGGATTCGATCTAAAGTTACAACAAGTAAAGGGTTGGTTAGATGATCTGATACAACTTGTTCAATTAGCTGAGAAACAATCTCCACCACAAGTAACGACTGAGCTAACATTAGCTGAACGGTCTGCCCAGGAATTACGTCATCGAAACCCCTATCTGGAACTATGGGTAGGAATAGGTTTATCTCTTTTTTTTCTGGTTGTTGGGGCCCTTGTTTTCGCTGCGGTTTTCTTGTTTGCTAGTGCAACAGGTGGTCTTTAGAACATTGAAGCAAGTAGACTGAAGGCGCCTAACAAGCGCGTGCAGGCCGACGCCACTGCCGCGGCCACAATCGGCGCCAGAATTGATTATGTGACGCACTTCGAGTTGAAGCACACTTCGGGAAAATCGCGGCGCGGCTGACCCGCGGCGCTTTTAGCACGCCAGACGCAGATGCGCCAGCGCAGGAATTTTCGTCTGTCAAAACCAAAAGGTAGGTGATCTATGGCAAAAATCATTGAGGCAATGAAAGCCGGGATCAAAGCTGTTGCCGATTCCCGGGAGCCAGGGGAGTACAGCGCAGGTGGAGCCAAAATCATTTGCCCGCATTGTGAGAACACTATGTTCAAACTGCACGGGCCATTTAACTTACAGCAATGGGGAGACTTCCCCACATATATCGAAGCGACCTTGACTTGCTTAAAGTGTGGCTTGATTCAGTGGTTAGGCAAAAGACCAACGAGATTGTAGACACACGAAGCCTTGCCAGCTTGTCAGAAGAGCTATTGTGTGATCTGCTCAAGAGAGGCGTGCTAACCCCCACTGCACCTGACTCGCGCCTTCGGCGCTCCGTTGTATCGCGGCTTTTTTGCATTTGTTCGGAGTGATTGTATAGTTGGCAGCAGCGGCTCAATCGGCGCGAGCAGGTGAGTTTTTCCGTTAGCACGCTCGCTGTATCCTTGGCACACAGAACTCCAGGTAGCAAGGAGGTATAAGAGAGATATGATCGACAACTATACCAAGGCGATGAAATTGGTGGAAAAGATGAAGGCTCACCTGCCAATACCTGCTCGCCCAGAGAAGGCATTTATCCGTACAATGCAGGAGAACAGAACCAAGGTTACACCTGGGCAAGAGCTCCAGATTGAGAGCGTGTTATACCTGGGAGATGAGGGAGGTATTGCCTGTGCAGTTGAATGGCCAGGGCAAGAAATGGCAGTGATTGTTTCGCTGACCCATATTCATGTTGAAGAATCTCATCCACTGGCGAAAGATATCCAGGCCTATCAAATCGAACGGAGTCAGAGACTGAGACAGGCAGGCAGACGCCGGGGAGCCATTACACTGAAACCTGAGCCACGTCAGAAGCGCAAGAGGCGGAGAAAACGTTAGCCCATTGTCGGAACGCCCTGAATCAGCAGGCAACGGGTGTGTTTGGCTAGGGCGCGAGAGGCTCAAAAGAGTACGAGGTGATATATCGGTTGAGCTTGAGGGCGTGCTAACACACGCTGCACCCGACTGGGCTAATCGCGGCTCAAATTCCACGTGGGTCCCGTTGTTGAGGCTGTCTGGGATAGTGAGGCACGCTGCAAACCCGCCCAGCGGGTGAGCTCTAGTTAGGGTGCGACACGAAGTTGTACAAGTAGCTGTTGTGACTGCCGTATCATACA
>JBJYXQ010000172.1:0-10048 GCA_046260035.1 Anaerolineae bacterium | reverse complement strand
GAAGAAGTATGCGCCTCGATCACGACATGGACCTCGTGTGGATTCCCATCGGCCAACAAAGGAATGGCGTTCCCCTCCACAGGCTCCCCGTCCAGTGTCACAGTTGTCACGCCGTGACATTCGCCGTCGGGATTTTCAACGTGAATATGGTAGACGGTTTCACCGTCGCGATAGGTGACCTCGTAGGACGGCCACTCTTTGGGTATGCAGGGATCAATCCGCAATGCATCACCGGTCCGGTGCAGCCCTAGGATGGCTTCCACACCCAGGCGGTACATCCATCCGGAGGAACCCGTGTACCATGTCCATCCGCCACGCCCCACATGCGGTGCCACGCTGTAGACATCAGCGGCGATCACATAAGGCTCTACCCGGTAGCGCATCACCTTCTCCGGCGTATCAGCATGGTGGATGGGATTAAGTAGCCCGAACAGTTCGGCGGCCAGGTCGCCCCGGCCCATCTTGGCCAAGGCCCACACGGCCCACAGCGCAGCATGTGTGTATTGCCCCCCATTCTCACGGATGCCCGGCGGATAGCCTTTGATGTACCCCGGATCGCGCCCGGTCTGGTCAAAGGGCGGTGTGAAAAGCAGGATCAAATCGTCATCGCGCCGCACGAGGTTGTCAACGACAGATGCCATGGCCTGGCTCGCCCGGTCCGGATCGCCAGCGCCTGAGAGGACGGCCCAAGACTGAGCCAGCGAATCGATGCGACACTCGTCGCTCTCCGCCGAACCCAGCGGCGTACCGTCGTCATAGAAAGCGCGCAGGTACCACGCGCCATCCCAGGCGTGTTCGTTCAGCGCCTGGCGTAAGTCTTCGGCACGCTCGCGGTAGGTCGCCGCTAGGTCCGCATCGCCCCTGTGCTCACACAGCACAGCGAAGCGCGTCAAGGTAGCGTACAGGAACCAACCCAACCAGACGCTTTCCCCTTGACCGCCGATGCCAACACGATTCATCCCGTCATTCCAATCGCCCGTGCCCATCAAGGGCAAATCGTGCGGCCCAGCCGTCGTCCCTTTCTGCAAAGCGCGGCGGCAGTGGTCGTAGAGCGTGTACCCTTCCTCCGTGAGCGCATAATGCCCGTAGCTTTCGTCCTCGCCGTCCTTGAGCGGATCGCCCACCCGGAACGGGACCTCCTCGTCCAGGATCGTTGTGTCGCCGGTAGCCTCCACGTAATGCGCGGTGATAAAGGGCAGCCACAATAGATCGTCGGTGATGCGGGTCCGCACCCCGCGCCCTGAGGGCGGATGCCACCAGTGCAGCACATCCCCCGCCTCGAACTGGTGTTGTGCTGCCCGCAGGATGTGCTCCCGCACGATATGGGGCGCGGCATAGACTAGCGCCATCACGTCCTGCAATTGGTCGCGGAACCCAAAAGCGCCCGACGACTGGTAGAAGGCTGAGCGCGCCCAAATCCGGCAGGACAGTGCTTGATATAGAAGCCAGCGGTTGAGCAGCACATCCATCGCCGGATCGGGCGTCTTGACAGTGACCGTGCCCAGCAGGTCATCCCATAACGTGCGGACATCCTCCCATGCACGAGCCACCTCGCCAGGATCGCGGTATTGCTTGACCAGTTCCAGGGCCGCGTGCCGGTCAGCCCCCTGTCCCAAGAGAAAGACAACCTCCTGCGACTCGCCCGGTTGCAAGTCAAGGTGGACCTGCAGCGCAGCGCAGGGATCTACCCCGGCTCGCACCGTACCCGAAAGGCCGATGCGCTCCAAAGCCACCGGATGGCGCAAACTTCCGTTGCGTTCCAGGAACTCGGTCCGGTCGGTTGTCAGCCCGTGTAATGCCTTGTCAACGGTCAGAAAAGCGACACGCGTGCTAAACTCTTCGCTGTAGGCATTGCGGGCCAACAGCGTATGGCTCTCGCTGTCGTATTCCGGCACGATGTACTGTTGGGTCGTATCGCGGTCAGTGCCCAGTACCCATTCCGCATAAAAGGTCACCGTGATGCGCCGCGCGCGATCCCATACGTTATCCAAGTGCAACTGGACGACCTTCACCGGTGCGTCATGGGCAGCAAAGAGACGCAACCGTTGTTTAAGCCCGTGACTGTGATGCTCGAAGGTCGTATATCCCGTGCCGTGGCGGATCAGGTACGGCGCACTGGCAGGGGTCGGAGCGGGCGTAGGCGACCAAACATCCGCCGTCTCCTCATCGCGCAGGTAAAGGGCCTCACTCGGCAAATCGGAAACCGGATCGTTGCGCCAAGGTGTCAGCCGGTTCTCACTGCTGTTGCCGGCCCAGGTATAGCCGCTCCCCGATTCCGAGACCATAAAGCCAAACTCGGGATTGGCGATGACATTGATCCACGGTGCTGGCGTGCGCTCACCTGGTCGCAAATAGATAACATACTCGCGGCCATCAGGTGTGAACCCGCCCAGACCGTTGTCGAACTGCAAATCGGATGGCCGATCAACGGATGGCGTGAGTAAGTTCGTGAGTGAGGCAGAAGCCGTGGGCACAAAGCGCGGCAGACGCGTAGCGTATTCCTGCAGAGCGCCTAATTGCCCGCCCAGCGAACCGCGACCGCCGTCCAATATGGCACGGGCGGCGGTCTCCAACAAGACCTGACCCGCATGTCCCACTTGGGCGGCGCGTAGCAAGAAGATGCCCCCGCGCTGCCCCAACCAGTTTTCACTATCCATGCGGATCATCAAGCGGTTTAGTCGGCCCTGGAGTTCCTGATCGTACCCTTCGTCGCGTTGGTTGAGGATGACCAGGTCCACCTTCATCTGCCGGTCACGCCAGTAAGTGTGAGCCTGCAACGCCTGCTGGACCAGGGCAATCTCTTCCTCATCATCGACTCGCACCAGCAGGATAGGATAGTCACCGGAGATGGCATACGGCCACAGCCCGGATTGTCCTTTTTCATTCTCCGCCAGTGTATTCTGGTCGGCACGTAGCGCTCCATGTGGATAAAGCAGCACGGAGAGAAGCTTCTGGAAGGGTTCCAGATCCTGGGTATCGAATCCCAACTGGCGCAGTTCACGCTCGCTCTGGGCACGCGCCTGGTCGAAGGCGCGTTCGATGCGCGGCCAGACGCGATAGCGCTGCGCCAGGTTCAACGCCTCCTCGTGCGATGCTGCCGCCAACGTCACGTAGGCCAAGCTCACTTCCTCGTGTGGCCCCAATTCGATCTCCTGACTCAAGGCCATGATCGGATCCAAGGTCGCACCTGTGGTGCCCGACAATCGCGGCTGGCCGGATGTCAGGGCTACAGGAGAGCGCGGGGTCTGGCCACGCCCTAAAAAGCGCGCGCGGTCTGTTTCGTAGGTAGGTGGAGCAACCACGGCTTTACTAGAACGCCTTTCGAAGAGCAAGAGATGCACAAGATAAAGTGGCGTCTCCTCCGCAGAACGGGCACGACGGTGAAAAAGCAAGCCATCTATCTCTGGCACATACTCGCTCTCGATGAAGAGCTTGTTAAAGGCGGGGTGGCGCCGGTCGGTAGCCTGAGGCGCTAGAACGACCTCAGCATAGCTGGTCAGTGATAGCTTGCGGGGGCGGCGCTCGTGGTTCGTAAGCACGACGCGCCGGATCTCGACATTGTCATCTGCAGCAACTGCCACTTCGGTGCGCGACGTGATGTCGTGGGCGCGTTGCCGGAACTCAGCTTTGTAGGGATAAAAGAGAACTTCCTGTGCCCCGACCGGAGCAATGGTCGGCTGGTGACACGCCGACCACAAATCACCGCTCTCGCGATCCTGCACATAGATCCAGGTGCCCCAATCGTCCAGCGTCGTATCGGCCCGCCAGCGGGTCAAGGCAGACGACTGAAGTGGCGCGTTTTCGTCCCCGGCGGACGCCTGCGGCACATAATAGCTATAGCCGGACCCGGCGGCGGTGATCAACACGTTGTACGTCCCATTGGAGAGAAGATGTACGTAGGGCACAGGCGCGTGCGGTGAGGCGTGCCAAGGTCCCAGGTCGACACTCGAATACGCTGCCGTCATGTCGACGGCTTCATCCTGCAAGGCCTCTACCGGCGCGTGATGGGGAATCTGCTCTTGTAGTAGCAATTCGACGCTTTGTGCCAGAGGATGGTTGTGGAAATAGCGCACGATGATGTCATCCTCAAGGGTGTTCGCCAATGCCAGCATAATCATCCCCTGGTGATGGGACATGTACGAGCGCACGATCGCCTGTTCCTGCCCTAGCGGTAACCGCGAGGCCGTATAATCGATGGCCTCATAAAGGCCATAGTGACCGAACATCTGCTCTGCAGCAAGCCGGGTGAGGTTTTCCAGCACAGCCTGCGGCCGGATCGGCAAGGCCAACAGCGAGGCATAAGGCGTAATCACCAGGTCATCTCCCAGGCCGCGCTTTCTACCCAATCCAGGCACACCAAAACCACGGTACTGATAATTTTGTTGATTGTCAAAACGGTAATAGCCCGACTCAGAGACACCCCACGGCACACCCTTGGCGCGGGCGTAGTCAATCTGGCGCTCGATGACGGCCCGGTAGGTTTGGTACAGGAGCGTTTCCTCGTAGCTCTGCATCAACAAAGGGGGCATCAGATACTCAAACATCGAGCCATTCCATGAAAGAAGTGCACGCGCATCATCGACCCGGACCAAAGGACGGCTCATGTGCAACCAGTGACTTTGGGGAACATCACCTTTGGCAATCGCCACCAGGCTCGCGATCCTGGCTTCGGAGGCCAAAAGATCGTAGTAGCTGGTACTTAGCGCGCCAGACTGCAGATCGTAACCGATGTGAAACACCTGGCGCTGAGTATCGAACAAGAACTCAAAATCCATAGCCGCAAAGTAAGCCATAGCCTGGTTACCCAAATCTTGTAGGCCCACCGCCAGCCCCTGTGCCGTTCCACTTGCATTGTCCAGATTCTTGATCAGTTGATCAAACCAGGCACGCGCCGCCTTAACACCTTCGGCTTGCTCGCTGTCACTTGCCTCCAAGCGTTCGTCGAGCAAGTGTTCTAGCCGTTCCAAACGCTGCCGCAAAGTGTGGCGAATTCGGGCGACCTCGTCGAGAGCGGGAACCGTCCGCAGATCCTCCTCCAGTGCTTCCCAGGCCTGCGTAATCTCGGACCCGGATTCCTGTAACAGGGGCGGCACCTGTTTTAGGGAGCGCTGCCATGGCAGCAACAGTTCCAACTCGTTCTGCACGCTGAGCAGACGATGATGGACTTGCTCAGTCCAAAGACGCAGGCCGTGCAGGCTCTTAACGTCCAAACTGGATCCAGCGGTGTCCAGCAACGCGACCAACAATTGTTCAAGCTTCGGCCATTGCTCATCCAACAATTGCACCAGAAGGTCGAACCACTGTCCGGGTGCATCCTCTGCTGCTAACACCTGCTGTTGCATAGCGGATAAATGCGCCTGCAGCATCGCCCGCTGATCCTCGAATTGACCTTTCTCCAGGCCCAGCAGCACGTGATCCAGAACATCCAACGTATCCAGCAAGCCACGCCAATACTGCCAACGCACAGCGGGTTGGTGCGCAAGCGCCTGCAGACCTTGCTGAAGGGCCAGGAGACAGGCAGCCAGATTGCCGCTGTCCACCGTCGAGACGTAGCGCGGCAGGAGCGGCTTCAACGTATGGGTATCATACCAGTTCAGGAGATGTCCGCGATAACGCTCGAGTTCATCCAACGTATCGAACACGCCCCGTAGCCGTAGCGTCAGATCCATCGGGCCAATATAGCCCATCTCGTAAGCCGCAAGCGTTGAGAGCAGCAACAAGCCGATATTGGTGGGCGAAGTGCGATGAGCGATCACGCCACGCGGCTGTTCCTGGAAATGGTCCGGCGGCAGCCAGTGATCCTCTGGCCCCACAAACTGTTCGAAGTAGAACCAGGTGCAACGGGCTAAACGGCGTAGACGTGCCGACTGATCCGTAGAAAGGGGTGGCCGCTCCTGCCTGGTTTCAGGCTTGCTGATCCAGTAGGCAATCCAGGGCGACAATAGCCAACCGATCAAAATGGGGGCTGCTACCAGAAGCTCCACCGGATTGAACAGTACAAGCAGCAGTGCAAAGATCAGTGCCAGGAATGGGGCAAATCGCATACGCCGCCAGGCTACGGCCAGCTTCCTGGACATGCCGAACAGGCGCACAGTGTGCGCCGAGGTCGTCCATTGCAGCATATGCTTGTGAGTAATGGTGAGATGCACCAGAGTGGCCCCAATGGCGTCTGCCATCAACACAGCCTCGTAGAGCAAGAAAGCAAACCTCAACAAGAAACGTAATACCTCAAGGCGTAGCGTTGACATTGCCGTACCTAGATGCTGGAACATCCCATCGAAGAAACCGCTCATAACAGGAAAAGCCAGTGCTATCACCGCGACTAACGTCCACAACCAGGCGGAACCGGGAAGCCACAACCAACCGGTGAGCATAAACGCCACAAGAGCTGGCTGAAACAGGCTACGGCGCATATTGTCAAAAATCTTCCAGCGATCAAGGAGCGAGAGCCGGTTGGGCGATGTTCCCTCGCCAGCATGCGGCACGCGCGGGAACAGCCAGGGTAGAAGTTGCCAATCTCCACGCACCCAGCGATGCAGCCGGTACTGGTAAGTAAGATAACTCGGTGGATAATCCTCGTACAAAATCACATCGGTGACCAGACCCGCGCGACCATGAACACCTTCAAATAGGTCGTGGCTCAGTAGTGCGTTTTCGGGCACGCAGCCAGCCAGGCTGCGCTCAAAAGCATCGACGTCGTAAATGCCCTTGCCGACGTAGCTCCCCTCCCCGAACAGGTCTTGATAAACGTCGGAGACAGCTCGGGTGTAGAGGTCGAGCCCGATGTCGCCGGAAAAGATGCGGGAAAATGGTGAGCGATTCACGCTACTCGGCCCGATCTCCGTTCTGGGTTGAAGTACGGTGTATCCGGCGGTCACTCGCCCGCTGTCGGGATCGAATTGGGCGCGATTCAACGGATGGGCGAGGGTCGCCACGAGGCGGCGCGCGCTCTCGCGGGGCAAAGCGGTATCGGCATCCAAGGTGATGACATACCGTATCGCAGACAACACGTCGAGATCCCCTAGCGTGACGATGAAAGACGTCGCCTTATCTCCCCGCAGGAGGCGGTTAAACTCGCCCAGTTTACCGCGCTTGCGCTCCCAGCCCATCCATTGCTCCTCGTTGGGATTCCACAGACGGCGGCGATGAAAAAGGTAGAAAGGGTGCGCACCGTCGTGGGCATATTTCCTGTTGAGCGCTTTAATCCCCGCTTTGGCCTGATCGAGCAGTGCATCGTCCTGGTCCATATGCACTCGCGGCGCATCGGAAAAATCGGTCAGCAGGGCAAAGGTGAGATGCGGATCGGTATTGCCTAAGAAGTGAAGCTCAAGCTGCCGCAGGAGCGACTCGACCTCATTCTCGCTGCTCAGCAATGCAGGGATGACGACCATCGTACGGCACCCTTCCGGAATACCGTGCCGGAAGTCCATCTTGGGCAGCGTGCGGGACGGCACGATGTGGGTGACGATCCAGTTGACCAAGCTAACGGCGATAGCCGACACCGGGATCACGGAGAGCAGAGCCACAGCGACCAGTTGCAACACCGTGCCGCCAGCCGTAGAAGCGTAGACTATCAGACCTGCGACAACAGCCAGCGTCAGCAGGATAATGGCACCCAAGTAAACGATTTCGGCGTGATTCAGCAACCAACGACGCAGACGCACGTGCCAGGCGGGCACGTACCCAATCTGTGCTTCAAGCTGCTCCCGGCCCTCATCCAGCAAGTAGAAACCAACGTGAGCGTCACGCGGGATGTCGTACAATGCCATCTCAGCCATCTCGGGCGCAGACTGCGCACGGGCCAGATCGGTGGCTTCTTGCGCCACATCTTCCTCGGGACGGCCAGTATCCCGGGCCAGATCCTCGACGACCTTGCGATACCGGTCTCGCGTTTCGAAGTCCATGCGCGTGTAAATGCCGACAGGATCGGCAGAGAGTGCTTCCTCCGCCAGGCTGACGGTTTCGAAGAACGCTTCCCAGTCCTGCGTCGCCATAAAACGCAGGCCAGTAATGCAGTTTGCCACAGCCGTGTCGCTCGAAAGCTCACTAGACGGCGCGACATCCAGGAAAAGCGTTTGGGGCACATCTATGTCCAGTTCTGTGGCACGGGCCACAGCCCAGGCCATAAGCTCCAATAGCCCCAGTCGCAGCATTGTCGGCAGTGCCCACAATTCGCCCATTGTCAATGGCGTTACTTGTTGATACGTATGTACAAAGCGGGTCACGCGATCAAGATCGAGGCGGCCGTCGTCATACTGGATCAACGCGCAGGCCAGCGCGTAGACACGCGGGAAGCCCGTCATCGGGGCCGAGGTTAGTTTGGGGAGCTGCTGGTAATAGCCCTCTGGCATATCCTCGCTGATCTGATGCATGGTTTGCCGAACCACATGATAATTGTCCAACAACCACTCGGCGGCATACGATGGCGCACCTTGAACTTCGGAGATTTGTGAAAAATGCGTGTAGGCATCCTGCAAGAGAGTGTCAAGATCTTCAAGACGATCTATGAGCGGAACTCCTAACTGCGGGTGCCGGGAAACGGTGTGGCTTTCGGCGAGTTGAGATGCATGCGTCTCAATCTGTCTCGTATTTGACGTTGTTGATTGTATGTCGGCTGTAGTGTTTGGCACGGATTAATGCCCCTTCGATTCTTTGGTGGCCATTTCGGCCTGTGTCTGCTCTAGTTCCTCGGAAGACATGTCCTGCATCACCAACAAGGGTGTCGTTCCATAAGCGATGAAATTCAAGGCCATGCTGCCATAAGGCCAGCGTGGGCTACTGGAGTAGCCGTGTGCACTCAGGGCGACCAGGTCGATCCCTTCTCGCTGAACCAGATCGTGCAATGCTGCTGCCGTATTCTTACTCTCGAGCAAGTGCGATTGAACGTCACACTCAAGGCGATCTTCGAGGTCCACCAGGTATTTCTCTGCCTCAAGCCGATTATACTTGATGATGCGCTCCACCAACTTGGTCTCAGCCTCTGCCAGAGGCATATGACGGGGCACCTCCGGTTTGCGCACCGCATGCGCCAACAAGAGCTGCGCATCGTGAGAACAAACCAGTTGCGATGCCAGCGGCAGGACACACTCAGCCCGCTGAGAACCATCTAACGGCACCAACACACGCTTATAGCGCAGCCCCATCAGATCATCCGGGGGTGTCTGATAGGCGCGCACGATCATCACCGGCATATAGGCCCGCAGGATGATCTTTTGCACGACACTGCTGACATTCCACTCGCTCAAGCCACTTTGTCCATGGCTGCTGAGAAGAATCAAACCAACATCGTGTTCGTGGGCAAACTCGATCACGTTATTGGCCACTTCCCCTTCCAGCGTCACTTTGTCCACCTCAAACTCCGCCTCTCGCAAGCGCGTCGCTACGCTGTCCAGATAGGATTCCGCCTCGGTCTTGCGCATGTGCCAGCGCAGTGGATCGATCGTCTGTTCCTGATCGGTGTCGTATGGCTTCGTCACCACACGTAGCAGCGTGACCCGAGCCCCAAAGGCTTGCGCCAATGCCACCGCGTGGGGCAACACACACTCAGCAAGGCTAGAGCCATCCAAAGGCACAAGTATATGGTCAAGTATATCTACATTGTTCATTCCTACCCCGTCCTTTTCATGGTTGTTTCCAGCGCTCGGCAAGCTTTTCGCGATAGTCTCTTACCTGGCGCTCGACCGCACTCAACGCCCCCTTCAATGCGCCTATTTCCGTCTCTTGCTTCTCCACGGCGACGACACTGTCGGGCAGCATATACACCACCACAAATTTAACTTTGCGTACAATTGCGCCTAAAGGCGCGGGATGAAGAGTGTTTTTTCGTTTTCGAGCATAGCTCGAAAACGAAAAAACACCATTTCTAAAGGCGGCTTAGGAAGTTTCAAAAATTGGTTCGGTAATGTGTATGTTGTAATTTTTCCGACTGAAGTCGGTGTCCGACCAGAATCGGCGACGTGTGCGCGCCAGCTTCAGCCGATTTTCCCCGGCGCGCGCGATTACCGGATTATTTTCTTAATTTTCATTAGCCGCAAAATCTGGCGTAATC
>JBJYXQ010000171.1:3825-6950 GCA_046260035.1 Anaerolineae bacterium | reverse complement strand
TTCCTGATCACGCATCACGAGTTACTATTTCGAGGGGGTGAAATGACGCTAGAGATCGGCTTGCTCCTGGTCATCGTCGTCGCAGCATTGGTACTGTTCTCGCTGGAGAATTTGCCGGTGGACGTGATCGCCCTGTGTATTATGATGACGCTCATCCTCACAGGACTTCTACCAGTAGAACAGGCGTTTGCCGGATTTGGCAGCAATACGGTCGTGATGATCTTCGGCCTGCTCGTCATCACCGCTGCGCTGATGAACACCGGTGTGGCGGATATGGCCGGGCGCGAGTTGCTGCGGTTGGCCGGCGACAAGCCCAAGCGTCTGCTGGGGATCACGATGGCTATCCCCGCGATCTTGAGCGCCCTCATCAGCAACACAGCGACCACGGCTATGTTTACACCTCTGATATTGGGGCTGGCACGGCGTACGAAAACAAGCGCTTCGAAGCTTTTGATGCCCCTCGCCTTCGCTGCCATCCTGTCCAGTTCGGTCACGCTCATCAGCTCGTCCACCAACATCGTCGTCAGTGACATCATGACGCAGTATGGTATGAAACCTCTGGGATTGTTTGAGTTGACCGCCGTCGGTCTCCCTATCGCCATCATAGGTATCGTTTACATGCTCACCATCGGCCACCGCCTGATCCCCAATCGCGGCTCGGATGAAGAATTTGTCACACCTTTGGGTATGCGTCCTTACCTGACTGAAATCTTGATCCTGCCAGACTCACCTTTGATCGGCAAAACGCTGGCCGAAAGCGGCCTGGGACGTGACATGGATCTCACCGTACTGCGCGTCGTGCGCGATAAAAACCGCTACCTTGTCCCACAGGCCAAATTACGACTGCAAAAGGGCGACGAGCTACTGGTCGAAGGCCAACGCGCCCAAGTGCTGAAAATCAAGGATACGGCGGGCATTGGCCTCAAGGCCGACATCACGCTGAGCGACCCCCGCCTGCAGGCAGGCGATACGGAATTGGCCGAGGTCATCCTGCTGCCGCAGTCACCGCTGACCGGACGCACGCTCAAGACATTGAACTTCCGTGAGCGTTACGGCTTGCAAGTCCTCGGCATCAATCGCCGAGGGCAGGCGATTTTCCGCAAGCTGAGCGAAACCCGGCTGCGCACCGGCGACCAACTGCTGATTCAAGGGCCGCACTCCAGTATCACCGCGCTGGATGAGAACAACTTCCACGTCATCGGCGCGGTGGAGCACCGACGCCCCAACCGCAAACGTGCCCACATCGCCCTGGGGATCTTCGCTGGCGTGATCGCGTTGACGGCATTCAATCTGCTCACGCTGCCGGTGGCCGTGACGCTGGGTGCGATCGGTGTTTTCATCACACGTTGTATCACCCCCGATGAGGCTTATCGCGTTGTCTCGTGGAAGGCCATTATCGTCATCGGTTGCATGTTGGCGATGGGACGGGCGATGGAATATACCGGCACAGCCACCTATCTCGCCAACCAGATTGCGACACTCACGCAGAGCCTCACCCATCCGGTATGGCTACTCACAGCTTTCTTTATGCTGACGATGATCCTGACGCAGCCAATGTCAAACCAGGCGGCAGCGGTGCTGGTGCTGCCCATCGCCATCCAGACAGCGCTGCAGTTAGGCTTGAATCCGCGCACCTTTGGCGCGATGATTGCCGTGGGTGCAAGCTGCTCCTTCATCACGCCCCTGGAACCAGCCTGTCTGATCGTGTACGGACCAGGGGGATACAAATTTATGGACTTCGTCAAAGTTGGATCGGTGCTTACGGTGCTTGTGTATCTCGTCGCCATCGCGCTGGTGCCAGTATTCTGGCCGCTCTGAAATAATTGCAACCGCGGGACAAAACACTCATGACCCGTTTTCTATCGCACCTGCCCGAACGCGCTAGCGCACGGATCAAGGCCGCGCGCATCCGGCTGCGCGGCGCAACTCTGCAGGGCCGGATCGATCACAACATCTGGTACCTGTACGTAGAGGTCTTCTGGGCAGCGATGCTCAGCGCAGCGGCGTCCTTCAACGCCACGTACGCGGTGCGGCTGGGCGCGTCCAACACGATGATCGGCTGGCTTTCCTCGCTCCCGGCTCTGCTTGCGGTCTTTCTGCTGGTGCCATCGGCGCGGTTCCTGGAACGCAAAACGCAACGCGCCCCCTGGATCTGGGGCAGCCTGTTCATCGCCCGACTCGGTTATGGCCTGATCGCCGTGCTACCCTGGCTCATCACCGGTCATCGCGCCGAGGGTATAGTGGGCCTATTGATCGCCATCAGCATTCCAAGCACCTTCTTCAGCGCGGGGTTCAATCCGCTGCTGGCCGACGTGGTGCCCGAGCGCGACCGGGCGCGGGTCTTTGCCAATCGCAACATTATCGCCGGCATCACCATTGCTATCTTAACCTTCCTTACCGGCAGATGGCTCGAAGCTGCAGCGAACATCCACTGGGCGGCGTTTCCCGTCAACTATCAGGCCGTGTACATCGTTGGCTTCCTGGCCTCGGTGATAAGCTCGATCTACCTGCTCAGAATCCGAGTCCCGGAGAGCAAAATTGTCGCGCGCCCACCACGCCAGAGATTGTCGCTAACGCAGATCAAGGGGATGTTGGGCCAAAACCGCTATTTCGCGCGCATCATCATCAACACACTGCTTTTCGGCTTTGGCGACTGGCTGATCTCACCGCTATACATCATCTTCTTCCTGCGCCACCTCAACGCGACAGACGGCTGGGTAGGACTGAACAGCACGCTGGCAAATATCGGCGTCATCATCGGCTACGCGTTCTGGCAGAGGCTCATTTACAAGTGGGGCGATGCGCGCACGCTGTTGACGACGATTCCGCTTTCCGCAAGTTACGCCTTTCTGGTGAGTTTGTTCCCCAATCTGACAGCGATCCTGGTGTGGGGCGTGCTCATCAATATCATCAATCCCGGCGTGAACCTCAGCCACTTCAACATCTTGCTCAAGCTCTGCCCCGACGAACGCCGCGCGAGTTACATCGCCTTCTATTCATCGATGATGAACGTGGGCGCGTTTATCGGCCCGCTGATCGGTGTGGCGCTGTCGAAAACACTGGACATCAGGCTACTGCTTATCATCGGCGGCAGCATACGGCTACTCGGCGCGGCGATGTTCCAC
>JBJYXQ010000171.1:0-3725 GCA_046260035.1 Anaerolineae bacterium | reverse complement strand
CAGGTGTATGCACTCGTGCGAGAAATTCCACGGGGGAAAGTGGCGTCGTACGGGCAGATTGCGCGATGGCTTGGATGGCCGCGCGGAGCGCGCACCGTCGGCTGGGCTTTGCGCGCGCTGCATACGGATGATGTCCCATGGCACCGCGTGGTCAATTCGCAAGGGCGCGTGAGCCTGAGGGATGACGACGGCCTGCAGCGGGCACTGCTGGAAGCAGAAGGCGTCGTCTTCGATAAGACAGGCCGCATCGATATGAAGCTCTACGGGTGGACCGGGCCCCTCATTCCGTTGGGAGAGACGTTACCGGAGATCTAGGAACAGAGGTTGACGTTTTAGCCAGTTTGCTCTATGATTGGAATTGCAAACTTGACGATTGACTCTCATAGGAGAAAAGCACAACTCACGTGGATACCGCACATTTCAAACAACAAGCCGGCGAATACGCCGTTCAATTCGTGACCTCAGGTATGATCGTGGGGTTGGGCCACGGCAGCACAGCCATCTTCGCGATCCGCGCCATAGCTGAACAGCTTGCTTCCGGAAAGCTTACGGACATCGTGGGGATTCCTTGCTCGCGTCAAGTGAAAGCCGACGCACAAGCCCTGGGCATCCCGCTGACGACACTGCAAGAGAGCCCCGTCATTGACGTGACCATTGACGGAGCCGACGAGGTCGATCCTGCGTTCAACCTGATCAAGGGCGGTGGCGGCGCACTCCTGCGGGAGAAGATCGTTGCTCAGGCTAGTCGACGCGAAATTATCGTCGTCGATGAGAGCAAACTCGTCCCAATGTTGGGGACGCACTGGGCCGTACCGGTCGAGGTTGTACCATTCGGCTGGCACACACAGGTCGATTATCTCTCCGCGCTCGGTGCAGATATTACGCCGCGTCGCCTGAGCGACGGCGAGCTTTTCCACACCGACCAGGGCAACCTGATTCTGGATTGCCGCTTCGGACCGATTGCGCAGCCGGAAGAACTGGCAGCGCAGATCCGTGGGCGCGCCGGGGTCGTCGAACACGGGCTGTGTTTAGGCGTCGCCGATGATGTCATCATCGCTGGAGCGGCAGGGATTCGCCATCTCCAGCGCGAGGTGTGAGAGCAAGTCACTAACCTGAGCCTGAAAAACCAATCGCGTGAAAGGAAGGTCAGCTATGTCCGAACGCACAGCGTCACAAGGATCAACAGCGTCTCCATTACGCGTTATCATTGTCGATGACTCCGAGGAAACCCGCAAAAGCATCCAAATGATGATGAGCCTGGTGCCCGACAGTGAGGTGGTGGCTTTCGGTCAGAATGGGCGCGAAGCTGTCGCGTTGGTGCGCCAACACCAGCCTGACGTCGCTCTTATTGACGTCAACATGCCGGTAATGGATGGGCTGACCGCTATTCAAACCATACGGCCGGACTTTCCTGACCTTATCTGCATCGTGATCTCGGCGGAAAAGGACCCGCCGACCCTGCAGCGCGCCGTTGCCGTCGGCGCGCAGGGGTACTTGATCAAGCCGGTCACTGCCGAGCAATTGCTGAGCGTGATGGAACGGGTTAGCAAAACTGCGCGAGCGACGCGGACGCAGGCACAGGCACCAGCCCCTCCATCTACACCGTCCCCCACACCACCGGCCCCGCCACAACCCAACCTGGAAGCGTTGGCCACCCAATATGCCAAGGCGCGCCGCGCGGACAATCAGGCCATCCAGGTGTTCGAGAAGCTGGTCGCGCAACCCGATTGCAGCCAGCGCTGGCTGATGACGCTGGCGATGCTCTATATCGTGCGTAAAGAGTGGTCAAAACTCAAAATGCTTGCAACGCGCATGGAACAGGCAGGACAAGCGACGCTGCCCCGTCCAGCCTCACCGCAAACAGCGGCCTTGCTCTCTAATCTGGAAGCAATGGCCGCCCAATATGCCAGGGCACGCCGTGCGGACGATCAGGCCATCCAGGTATTCGAGGCTTTGGCCGCGCAGCCCAACTGCAAACTACGCTGGCTGATGACGCTGGCGATGCTCTATATCGTGCGCAAGCGGTGGTCGCAACTCAAGGCGTTGGCCGCGCGACTAGAGGGAGCTGCGCGCGGTTAAACTTAAGAACATAATTACCAACATCTGACATTTGACGGTTGTCTATTACGTCTAGGAAATATATAATAGTTCTAGTGTTTCACGCATACTGCATACCTTTCGTTTCAATTCATAAGATCCATAGCGAATCTTTATTACCCCGTCTTTGAAAGGAGCTAGAATTATGGGACGACCGATCACCTTGTTTACCGGGCAGTGGGCCGATCTTCCTCTGGATACTCTCGCACAGAAAGCCAGTGCCTGGGGCTTCGATGGCCTCGAACTCGCCTGTTGGGGCGACCACTTCGAAGTCGACAAAGCACTCGAAAGCGACGCCTACGTGCGCGAAAAGCGCAACTTGCTGGCGAAGTACAACCTTAAGTGCTTTGCCATCAGCAATCATCTAGTGGGCCAATGCGTGTGCGACAACATCGACCAGCGCCACAAGAGCGTCCTCCCACCACGTCTGTGGGGTGATGGCAATCCAGAGGACGTCCGCCAGCGCTGTGCCGAGGAGATGAAAAACACGGCCAAAGCCGCCAAGCTCTTCGGCGTGGACATCGTCAATGGCTTTACTGGCAGCAGCGTGTGGGGGATGTTCTACTTCTTCCCACCCACGAGCCAGGCCGACATTGATGCGGGTTACGCGGACTTCGCCGCGCGCTGGACGCCGATTTTCGATGCCTTCCAGGCCGAGGGCATCAAGTTTGGATTGGAAGTGCACCCCACGGAGATCGCCTACGACATCGTCACCTTCGAACGGGCGCTCAAGGCCGTGGACGGGCATCCGGCCTTCGGCATCAACTTCGACCCGAGCCACCTGATCCACCAGTTCATCGATCCGCCGGAATTGATCTACGCCTTCCCTGACCGCATCGTCCACGTCCACGTCAAAGACTCGCGGCTGCACCTCGACGGGCGGAGCAGCATCCTTGCCTCGCACCTGGACTTCGGCGACAGGCGGCGCGGGTGGGACTTCGTCTCGCCGGGCCACGGCGACGTGCGCTGGGACCCGATCATCCGCGCGCTCAACCGTATTGGCTATCAAGGGCCGCTCTCCATCGAGTGGGAAGACAGCGGTATGGATCGAGAATACGGCGCGCAGGAGGCCTTGGCAATGATCCGCAAGCAAGATTTCGCGCCATCGGCGGTGGCATTTGACGCAGCATTTGGAAATGAGTAGGAGGACTTATGAGCGATAGTGGTGGTTTTACGACAATGGCCGGCGCGAAGGCCAAGGGTGAAGCGCCACAGGTCGGCGTTGGGATGCTGGGCTACGCTTTTATGGGCAAAGCCCACAGCAATGCCTACAAAACGATCCCCTATATGATGTATCCACCGCCCGCTATGCCGGTTCTGGCTGCGATTTGCGGGCGCAATGAAGACGCCGTGGCCGAGGCCGCCAAACGATATGGCTACGCGACGTATTACACCGATTGGCACGAAATGCTCAAAGATGAAAGCGTGCAACTCTTCGATAACGGCGCGCCCAACAATATGCATGCCGAACCGAGTATTGCAGCAGCACAGGCAGGCAAACACGTCCTCTGCGAAAAACCCCTGGGACGCAACCCAGAGGAATCCAAGGCGATGTGGGAAGCGGTAGAGAAGACTGGCGTCAAACACATGGTCGCCTTCAACTACCGGTTCGTCCCCGCCATCCGCCA
>JBJYXQ010000170.1:1631-3278 GCA_046260035.1 Anaerolineae bacterium | reverse complement strand
TGTAGTTGACCGTTTGAATGTCCTTGTCTGCGATGCCCAGTGCCTTGATCGCGTCGAGCACGGCGTTCATCTTTGTCGTGCTCTCGCTGATGGCCTGCGCCGCGTCATCGGTGATCGCTTCCACGCCTAACTGGATGTCGGCGATGTTCGGAGTGTTGCTCGCCATTCCCGAACCGTTGACGTTGATGGTGTAGGGAACGTCGCCCCCAACCGCGGCGTATGTCGCACCGCTCACCGTTCCGCCGCCGGCCTGCACTTGTGCACCGCATCCCAACAGCAGCGCGAGCATCCCGGCTGCGGCCAAAACCAGTAAACCTGTACGAACTTTCTTGTTAAACATTGTATTGCCTCCCTTTGTACTTGTTGTTTTGTGAGTTTATCCCTCACACTCATGATGACGTCAGAAGGCGGCAAGAAGTTCCCAACTCGTTACTTGTTTCTGATTTCTCGTTACTCGTTACTCTCGGGAAAATACTGTTCGATTAGCGGCGTCAGATCCGCCTTCGTATGCAGTTGAACGGCGGCGAAGAAATCTGCGCGTGTGGCGATTTGCCCCTCGTTGGCCTCGCGGTAGGCCTTGACGAAAGCGAAGAAGTCCGCGTCGCCCATCAGCGCGCGCAGGTCCCCCATAAAGCGCGCTCCCTGCGCATAGACCTGATCGATGTAGGTGGCGGTTTCAGTGAAGTCGTAGATGGTCCTGTCGAGCGCGCCGCCGAGATTACGGTTGGTGATGTGATGCCTCCACCACCACTCGACGAAATCCGGATAATAGCGTTCGTAAAAGAGCACTTCGCTGTATTTGGCGAAGGCTTCATCCAGCCAGGGTTCGTGGACCTGATCGCTGCCGACTGCGCCGTACCACCATTGATGCGCGATTTCGTGCGCGGTGAGGTTGATCAGTCCCGCAACAGGGGTTTCCTGGTAGCCGTCGTAGGCGCGACCGCTCATGCTGACTAGGCCGGAATATTCCATCGCTCCGTAGTAGGCGTTCTGAGCGATCACCAAATTACTGTAAGGATAGGGGCCGTAGAGTTCCGTGTACAGGGGGATAGCTTGCGATGCTGTCTTCAGAACAGCCTGCGCCTCTGTTCCAAATTCGGGGAGAAAGTAGACTTGTATCGGTGTCGCTTCGGCCACGGCGCGGATCCCCCGATATTCAGGGCTGGCGAGGAAGGCAAACGCGCGCGCCTGCTCGAGCTGGTAGTGCCGCACCTGTCCCTTCTGGCTGATGAGGCCCGGCGCAGCGACAACGACAGCGGTATCGGTGCGCAGGATCACATCGTAGTCGGCGATGCCGTAGATGTTGGGATCGCCGACCAGAACATATTCCCACGTCTGCCAACCTTCACCAGGCCGGTAGGGGACCAGCGTGGGATGCCAATCGCCGGCCTGGATCAGCCGTTCGCCTGCACCCAGATTGCCCAGCGGCAACCAGGCATCGGCGTCCACGGGTGGGATGGTGATCCCGTAGGTCAGGACGACGGCAACTGCTTCTCCTGGTGCGATGGGAACCGGCGCGGCGACGTGCAGCATGGTATTCGATAAGATTGCTGTTGTGGGATAGTTCTCCCAGGTTGTGGTGATGGCTGCCGTACGCAGCGTGAATACGTCTGGCTGGTAGGCCGGCGGGACGGCGAAGACGAGTTC
>JBJYXQ010000170.1:0-1531 GCA_046260035.1 Anaerolineae bacterium | reverse complement strand
TGCTGCTGCCAACAGCGTTTTCGACAAAGATGAAAGCATTTGATCACCTTACGCCTTGTAGAAAGTCCTTGCTTCCCGCACGGGCAATGGTATAATCTCAACGTCAACACAGTATTGAATCGACCAGACGTCGTCATTATACTCTAATTACGCGATCGACTACACGACTATCAGACTGACGACGACCTGACCATTTCTAGGAGACGAAAATGATCGATGATCTGTTGGAATTGCTGCCACAGGTAGTGACGATTTTGACGCTGGTGACGGCGGTTTTCCTGACCAGCGTGTGGATTGGGATGGTGCTCTGGACCTTCCGCGATATTCGCTCGCGCACGCGCGACATCATCGTGCAGTTGCTGGCGACGATTATGGTGGGGGTCTTGACCCTGCCGGGGCTGATCATCTATTTCCTCATCCGCCCACGGGAAACGCTGGCCGAAGCCTACGAGCATGCCCTGGAACAAGAGGCGTTGCTGCAGGCTATCGAGGAACCCGAAGCTTGTCCCGCGTGTGGGGGCAAAGTGCGCAGCGATTTTCTTTATTGTCCGTATTGCCACACGCAACTGCAGAAATCCTGCATTGTCTGTGACCAAGTTCTGCAACTGGACTGGAATCTGTGTCCTTATTGTGGTGCTTCGCAGGGTAGCCAGGTGGTAGAGCCGGTGATGGATCGTGAAGTAGAGGTGCCTGCTCCACCGCCTCCTCAAGTATAGCCCGTTAGAACAACAAAAAGCCCCCCGATTTCTGCGAGAGATCGGGGGGCTTTTGCATTACGCATCTTGGGTATTGATGTCTTCCGCTCGCACGGTATGAATCTTGATCATGTTCGTCACGCCGTGGAACATAAAGGGGATGCCCGCCGTCAACACCACATGGCTGCCGACGGAGGCATACTTTTGGGCCACTGCGCTAGAGACCATAATCTGGATCATTTCATCGGTATCGTCGAAGGGGGTAACCACAGCCGGAGCCACGCCCCAGACCAGTTGCATCCGCCGGGCGGTGGCCTCGAAGGGCGTAATGCCCAACAGTGCCATATTCGGTCGGTGTCGTGCCACCATGCGCGCCGTGCGCCCGGATTCCGTCGAGGTGATAATCGCCGTCGCGCCGGCTGCCTCCGCCAGTGACACTGTCGCCTGGCTGATTGCGCTGGAAATAATAATGGGGTCGGGATCGTTGGCCGCCTTCTTGTGTATGTCCAACAGTTGGTTGTAGGGGAAATACGGAGAACCTTCCGCACTTTCTGCGATTTTTGCCATCATGTGCACTGTCTCCACCGGATACTTGCCCACTGAAGTCTCGCCGGAAAGCATCACGGCATCACTGCCATCGAGGATGGCATTGGCGACATCGGAGGCCTCTGCGCGCGTGGGACGTGGGTTATCGATCATCGATTGCAGCATCTGCGTGGCCGTGATGACGGGCTTCCCCAGGTGATTGCACAGGTGGATAATTTCCTTCTGCGCCAAGGGGACTTGTTCCAGGCAGGTCTCCACACCCAGGTCGCCGCGCGCGACCATCACGGCGT
>JBJYXQ010000169.1:0-3515 GCA_046260035.1 Anaerolineae bacterium | reverse complement strand
GCGTCAAGTCGAACTTGAACCATGGCGCGAAGACGCATATCGCCAATGGATGCGCGCGCTGGCCATGAGTGGCCATCGCAATGCCGCGCTAGCCCAATTCGAGGCGTGTCGCAGCGTGCTCGCTGAAGAGCTGGGAGTGGAACCTGAGATGGAGACCGTAGCCTTAATTGAGCAGATTCGAGACGGGGCACTCACACCAGACCCATCAACAACAAAGACAACGCCTATGAATCAGCCACATACCACACCCAGCGTGCTCCCTGAGCAACCGGCGGCCCCTCCGCCCCAACCTTATGCCCCACAGTTCCCTGAGGGCGAACGGCGCATCGTCACCGTCGTAGAAGTGGAGGTCAGTGGGACGGAAGCGCTGCTGGCAAACACCGGCACCGAAAACTGGGCGGCCATCCTTGGCCAACTCCTGCGCGTCGTTGGCGCAGAAGTCCACCGTTATGGTGGTGAGATCGAGCGCTACGATGCGAGCGGCCTCATAGCATTCTTCGGTGCGCAGAGAGCCCACGAAGATGATCCAGAACGGGGCGTCCTCTCCGCCCTGGCTATGAAGCAAGCATTCCAGGCCCAGCTAGAGCACCTGGTGGATCAGGAACCAAGCATAGACAGCCTTGACTTACGCGTTAGCGTGCACACTGGCGAAGTCATCGTCACCGTCGTAGAAGGTGGCAGGGACGCGGGCCACCGTACGGTGATCGGCGATGCGGTCCTGTCCATCCATCGATTGCTGGCGCTGGTTCCACCGGGCGAGGTGCGTGTCAGTGAAGCGACCTATCGCTTGGTCGAGCCGCTGTTCGAGTGGAGAACGCCCATAGATAGTACTCACGGCTATGTCCCTCTCGCACATGTCGCAGACGCGAGTAAAGGACGTGGTTTGCCTGGTATGTATTCCGAACTGGTGGGCCGTGCGTCTGAGTTAAGCGCCCTACGCAAAGCTATGGAGCGGCTGCACTCCGGCATCGGAGGCATCGTCACCCTGGTGGGCGAAGCGGGTATCGGTAAATCGCGACTGATCGCGGAAGTTCGCGAGTTGACCGACCTGCGACTGATCGAGGGACGATGTTTGTCGTATACCGGATCAATGGCCTACGGGTTATGGCGCGATGTCCTCCGCGCACTCTTCGAAGTAACGCCAGAAACGCCCCCGGCTGTGGTCAACCACGCGCTGCGCGCCCACGTACGAGCACTCGACGCAGATCGTTTCCTGCCAACGTACGCCTATCTGGGCAAACTGTTGTCGGTCCCTTTGGATGCGGACGCGGAAGCGTTAATCGCGCAGACGGACGCCGAAAGCCTTCAAAATAGCACGGATTACGCCATTGAGCGCCTGCTTGAACACGCAGCAGCGCGCAGCCCGTTAGCCATTATCTGCGAGGATCTACATTGGGCTGACGCAACCTCACTCGCACTGCTGGAGCGACTGTTCAGTCTCACCGACCGCGTGCCGTTGTTGCTGATCTGCACCTTCCGTCCACAACGGGAGCACGGGTGCTGGCGAATCCGAGAGACGGCTATGCGCGCATTTCCACATCACCACATTGACCTGCAGTTGACATCGCTTTCTGCCACTGAAGGTAACGCGTTGCTCGAAAATCTCCTTCTCTCCGTGCCGGGACCGGATGGACGCAAAACCGTCGAAGGGCTGCCGGAGACACTGAAAACACAGATCCTGCTTAGGGGTGCAGGCAATCCCTTCTACATCGAAGAAATCCTACGGGCATTGATTCACAGCGGGGCTATCGTCTGCCGGGAGGCAAGTTGTCGTTGGGAGGTCGAACAAGATGTGGAGGAGATCGGCATCCCGGAAACGCTGTACGGTGTGCTGCGCGCGCGCATCGACCAGCTCCCTGCTGGTGCGCGACATGTGCTGCATCTGGCGTCTGTCATTGGGCGCGTTTTCCCCAAACGGTTACTGGCGGCCATTGCCGAACGCGAGGAGTTGGACGTGCATCTGGTAACGTTGCAACGCGAGCAATTGATCCGCGAGCGGGCACGGCTTCCCGAAGCGGATTATATCTTCCAACACCAACTCACGCTCGAAGCGGCGTATGGCGGCTTGTTACAGCGTGTACGGCGCGTGCTCCATCGTCGCGTCGCCGACGCGATCGAACGGCTGTATGCGGAACGTATCGACGAGCAATTGGGGCTGCTGGCGCATCATTGGGAGCTGGCAGGGGACGCAGCCCGTGCCAGCGCATACCTGCATCGCGCTGGGGAACAAGCCGCGGCGCAATACGCTAACGCAGAGGCAATCACATACTTCGAACGCGCGCTGGCGCTGCTCCCAGAAACAGACATAGAAACACGCTATCAAATCCTACTTACGCGAGAACAAATCTATCGTTGGCAGGGCGCGTTAGAAGCGCAAGGGGCGGATTTAGCTATCCTGCAGAAGCTGGTCCGTGAGATGGGGGATCCACAACGGCAAGCCGAAGTTGCCGTACGGCAAGCAGAGCACGCGGGCCGCAGTGGGGACTTCGCGCTACGCGCTAAATTCGCTCAACAAGCGATTGCATGGGCACAGATGGCGGGGGATCACCAGCTTGAGGCCTGGGGCTATATGTATCTCGAAATGGACATCTACACCCCAAACCACCCCGAACTGTACCTGGCCCAGGCTTTGAAACTGGCGCGTCGATGGGACTTACGAGAGATGGAGGCCCATATTCAGCGCGAGCGCAGCCAGACATTAGTCACCGATGGACACTATGCCCAAGCCAAGGAAACCATCGAACAAGTATTGCGTTTGTGGCAAACGGTTGGCAATCGTAGGGAAGAAGGGCGCGCGTATTGTATGCGCAGTTTCGTGGTCACCTTGTTGGGCGAGTATAGAACCGCGCAACGATACGCGGAACAGGGCTTGCAGCTTTGTCAAGAAGTCGGCAACCGCTTCGATGAAGCGTGGGCGTTCAACGCACTCGTCTACACTATGATGCGGCAAGGACTTTATGGCACAGCCAAAACCTATGCGGAAGAAGCTTTGGCAATTTACCGAGAGACAGGAGATGAACCCGGAGAAAGATGGACCAGTTTCGACCTAAGCCAGATTCACTATGTTTTGGGCGATTACAGCACGGCAGTGGCCTACAACGAGGAAACGTCACGGTTACCAAGCAGTGAAAGCAGTGAGATGTGGCGGTTATCGTTCAGGGCGCTTATCATCCACCGGCAAGGTGACAGCGCGCAAGCGTATGCCATCGCGCAACAGGTACCTCAGCCCATCACGAAGCACGTACACCGCGCGGTGCTGACCATACGTGGGCATATCTTACTCAGTTTAGGACGCCTGGAAGAAGCGCGTGCGACCTATGCACAAGCCGTTACAGAATGGCAATCACTGGATCTCGCGTTTTTGGCGGTGGAGCCTTTGGCCGGTCTGGCCCAGGTCGCATACCAGCAGCAAGAGTTCGCCGAAGCAGTGTCTTTCGTGGATGCAGTTTTGCAGCGATTAGAGAATCCGGTCGCGCTTGGAGAAAGTTTCGACCCATTCCAGGTCTATCTCACCT
>JBJYXQ010000168.1:0-1654 GCA_046260035.1 Anaerolineae bacterium | reverse complement strand
TACATCCTGCCATACCACAGATCGAGAAAACATGAAGTTAAATGCGATAGCCCTGTTTCGATGAAAGCTTGACAGCTTCGACCTTTATGCTACAATCCATCGCGTGTGCCCCCATCGTCTAGTCTGGTCTAGGACACAGGCCTTTCAAGCCTGGTACATGGGTTCGAATCCCGTTGGGGGCACAAAAAAAACCCTCCCTTTGCCGGGAGGGTTTTTGTTTAGAGATAGAACAGTCGCGTCAACGCGCGAACACACTCCCGATCCCCGGCAACAACGCCTTGACGTTCTCCACAGGTTTCCCTGCGTCAAATAGCAGATATCGCGCCGATTCGTACGGTCGCGCATGAACACCGCTGGCCAGGCGCAGTTGTCGCCCTCCGGCCACCACGCGATACCCGCCCCGGCAACCGATGTGGCCTGTCACCAGGATGGATTGGGTGGCGTAATCCTCGGAAAGGTGGTGCAGCAACGCCGCCACGTATCCGGCATAGGCAACTTCCCCATACTGCAGCTCATTGCTCCCATTGAAGGCGTCCCACAGCAAATCAAAGGCCGGTTCCGCCATGGCAAACTGGCTGATCAGGAAATCATCGTAGTGAGGATCGTCAGCGTCGGCAATGGCAAAGTAATCGCGCACCAGCTCGTCGTAAGGGGCGTGAGACAGCTCACCGAGGCGTTGGCGCAGTGCAGCGCGATAGGCCAACGGAGCTTTCTGGATGGCCCGTTCCCACACATCGCGGTGGGAGAAGGCGAACAACTGCGCCATCGCTTCACGATCACGCGCTTGAGGAAAAGCGCCCGCGTGACAGATCGAGAGGCCGGCATGCGTGCGCACGAAAAACGGCAGGCTATCGAAAAACGCCTGCACCGCGTCACGGTGATCGCCGAGTGAAGCCTCGAAACGCGGCGTGTAGACGTGCTCGCCTTTGGAGAGAACAACAGCGTAAAGATGGGGGAGTTCGTGATTACCGAGCAGCACAACGAGGCGCGGCCCCAACGTCTCGCGCAGCGCCATCAGATCGAGCACAATGTCCAGCGATTTGTCCGTCTCCGGCGGCCCCTCGCTGTGGATGAAGTCCCCGGTAATGACCAGCGTATCGGCCAGTTCCCGCTCCCGCAAGGCCAGGAAGACATCACGATAACGTTGGTAGAGCGGCCAATCGCCGTGCAGGTCGGTGACGACCATGACGACGCCGCTGTCGATATTTACGACACGTCCGTAGGGGCGAGGCATTCCTAACCTCGTCTATGACCGCGGACGGGGCTGCAAACGCGCAAGTATCCGGCCAACCATAACCTCATGGGGAATGCCTCGCCCTTACAATACATCCAGTCCGAACAATTCCGCCAGCATGCGCGCGACGCCGTCGTCGTTGTTCGAAGACGTAGTCCGCCACGCCAGCGCTTTGACCTCGGTGCGGGCATTGTCGACCGCCACACAGTGATCCAGCGCCCGGAAAACCACGAGATCGTTCAAGCTGTCGCCAAAATAGACAATCTCATCCGGCGCGACGCCCAACCGCGACGCCAGGGCCAACAAGGCCACGTCCTTACGCGCCTCCGGATGATTGACCTCAACCCAGGCGCGGCGACCCGGCACACGCACGACGTAAGCGCGATCACCAAAGGCCGCATCGAGGTGTGGATGCAGCGC
>JBJYXQ010000167.1:0-2675 GCA_046260035.1 Anaerolineae bacterium | reverse complement strand
GCCATAGCAGGTCACGCAAGGCTAGCTTTTTTGGCGACTTTGTGGTGGCATAGACGCCCAAACCGGTGAGGGTGTGCCCGATGAAAGAAGACATGGTCAGCTCGCAATCAGCCGCGCGTAGTTGGCTTGAATGCGCTGTAAGAAATCCCGCAGTTGGCGCTTCTCCACCTCAGAAAAGCCGTCGAGCATCTGCGCTTCGGAGGTTTCAACCAGGCGCCACAGTTGCCCCAATAGATGCTCCCCCTTCTCGGCTAAGGTGATGGTATCGTTTTCCACGTAACGAATGTACTGTCCGGCCAGGAGCGGGGCAAGTAACGCCTCCAATTCCGCACCGAAGGTGGCAGTATCCTTGCTGACCTGCGCCAAAGTCATCATCTCGTCGCACTTCAACACCATCATCAGGACAACCTGTGCGCCGTTGAGGGATGAGACGCGCGCCAACGCACGGTCGAGCGCATCCTGCGTCAATTTTGCTGCGACGTTTAGCTCACGGCCTAATGTTCTTTGGATATAATGGGTCAACATAGCAATCACCAATTTCAGTTTAAGTTCATAGACGCTGATGCCGGTCGCTACCCCGACGTTCAATGATTCCACGTGGGGATCCATAGGGATTTGCACAATTAAATCGGCATTCTGCAAGACAACGTCCGAGACGCCGGTGGTTTCATTTCCCACGACCAGGGCCAGTGGCTTGTTTTCGAGCCGGGCCAGGGTCTGCAATTTATCCCCATAGGAACTGGTGGCAATAATCTGATACCCCCGCGCCTGCAAATACGCCACTGCCTGCGCGCTGGACACGCACGGCGTCAACCGCATATCAAAAACGTGTCCGCGTGACGCATCGATAGTTTTGCGATAATAAAGGTCGAAATCGGGATCGCTCGTCACTAGGTCGCGGATACCAAAGCCGCGTGCGGTACGAATAATCGTGCCGATATTGCCAAAGTCCTGCACGCCATCCAGTAAGATTACAAAGTCACCCGGCGCGGCGTCTGCAGTGGACAGGCTGACGTCGGCAACACCTACAAAGGGGATGAGGTAATGCGTGTCACTTACTTTTTTCAGGATGCCATCTGAAACTGCATAAAAGGATATCTGTGTTTCGGCCAGTTGCTCAAGCAAGGGATGCTCGGTCACGCGGTTGTGGAAGAAGACGTGTTCGATGGGCAGATTGCGCTCCAGCGCCCATTGAATGACTTGTTCGCCTTCCAGGAGACATTTGCGCAACCGCCGTCGCCCTTTGGCGGAACTCAACTCGCGAGCTTCCACAATGCGCGGATCTTTGATAGATGCGATAACTGGATAATCGCGGATTGTCATTTGAAATAGGTCGCCACTGTAACGCGCACCTCGTCCAGCCACGCATGCCGCTCCGCTGCCGTGCTCGTCACGATCACCCGATACATCTTTCGATAAAACGTCGGCACGCCACACAGATCGAAGATGCAGTTCTTCCACAGAAGGTGCAGCGGGTCGCCGAAGACCTCGTTCTCGCGCACCTCCGGCGTGTTGGCTGTGTTGAACACCAACGCAACCTTTGCCCTGAGCAAGCCCACCGGCACGCCCTCCCCGCTGTCGCCTTCCAGAAACTCGTAGGCCACGCCGGGACGGATCACGCGATCCACCCAGCCCTTGAGGATAGCGGGCGGCTGCCCCCACCAGTTCGGATGCACGATCACGATGCCGTCTGCCGCCGCGATTTCATCACAATGCTGCTGAACCATCGGCGGAAGCGCGGCGCCCTTGGGAAATTCATCGTGGAACAACAGTGGATCAAACCGCTCCGCGTATAAATCGTGAAACCAGACTGTATGCCCGTTTTCGCACAACATCTGCACCACCGTCTCCGCAATTGCGTGGTTAAAGCTGTCGGGATCGGGATGTCCAAGAATGACCGAGACGTTCATAAGACTCACTCCGTTGTGAAATAGCGATCAGCTATCAGCTTTCAGCCCTCAGCAGCAAAGAGCTGAAAGCTGACGGCTGATGGCTGACTGCTCTGCCGCACCAACACTGCATTCAGCAACTCAATCGCCATTCTCGATTCCAGCGTCACGCCCGCGCGGACGCCGACACACGGATCGTGGCGGCCTTTCTTGAGGGCAAAATCGATCTCTTCAAGGTTCTGGCGTACGGAAAGCTGCGGGGTCTGGATAGAAGCCGTTGGTTTGAAGCCGACCCGGCACACGATCGGCATACCGGTGGTGATCCCACCCAACAAGCCGCCGTGATGGTTGCTCTGGTAGCCCGCTGCGCGGATCGGGTCGTTATTCTCGCTGCCGCGCCGTGTGACCACGTCGAAGCCGGATCCGATCTCGACACCTTGCGCCGCGTTCAGGCCGCCGAGCGCGCCCATCAGCCGCAGTTTGAGGCTGTCGTAGAGCGGTGCGCCGGTCAGCGCGGGCACGTTCACCGCGACGACTTCCACCACTGCCCCGATAGAGTCGCCGTTGGCGCGTGTCATCTCAATAAACAGGGCAGCCTCGCGGGCGAAATCAGCATCGAGCGTGGGGAGTTCGGAAGCAGCGAGCGTCGCTTCGAGCTGGCGCAGGTCATCCAGCGGAACGGGATGCGCCTGTGTGTGCTGCGAGACCAACCGTTCCACCGTCTCCGCAAGGGTGACGGACGCTTTGAGTGTCCCCACCTGCACCAGCGACGAAAGGAACACCGTC
>JBJYXQ010000166.1:0-4049 GCA_046260035.1 Anaerolineae bacterium | reverse complement strand
TATGAAACCGGAAGTTCGATACCATATGTTACGCCCGGGACAGGTCGTGGCCCGGCGGCAGGCGTGTCCGGTGCTCTACATCCCCATCGGCACGATTGAATGGCACGGCGTGCACAATCCACTCGGCACGGACACGTTGCAGGCGGAAGGGCTGGCGATCATGTGCGCCCAGCAGGGCGGTGGCTTGGTCTTCCCGCCGCTCTACTACGGCGAAAGCCGCCTGGAAGCGCTGATGGAGGCCAACGCCGGCGACCGCGACCGTATTGCCGAGGGGATGGCGCTCTCGCCGGACAACTTCACACCGGAGCGGCAGGCCTTCTCAGCGACGGAACAGGCGCTGAATTATCACAAGCTGCTGTTGCACATCCTCGTTGAAGCGGAGACGCTCGGCTTCGCGCTGGGGGTGTTGGTAGCAGGCCACTATCCGCTCATCGACCACGCGCGTGCGGCGGTGTTGCAGTTCAACCAACGGGAGTACAGCAAGCGGCACGGGATGCTGGCCTGGGCCTGCGTCGATTATCTGCTCGTGCGCGACCAGTATCCGCACGCGGGCGATCACGCGGCGGGCTGGGAAACGTCGCACGTGCTGGCCCTGCACCCTCAGACCGTGGATCTGAGCTTGCTTCCGCCGAAGGATGAGCCATTGGTGGGCGTCGGTGGATGGATGCAACCGCAGGACGCCACGGCAGAATTCGGGCGCGAGACCTTCGCGGCGGCGGCAGAGATCATCGTCCGCGAGGTGCAACACCGGTTGGCATACCCGCATTTCTATCGTGGGCATGGCAACAGCTTGCGCGAAGGATTGTGGCGGGAGGACGTGTAGAGCAATGGTCAGGCCTGCGAGATTGCGTCCCGGAGATACGGTGGGCATTGTCAGCCCCTCCTGGGGAGGAGCGGGGGCGTTCCCCCATCGCGTTGAACTGGGCGTTAGCCATCTGCAATCCCTTGGCTTCAAGGTGAAGATCGCGCCGTACGCTCTCAACCAGCGCGGATTCGTCTCCGATACGCCGCAACATCGGGCTGACGACATCAACGGTATGTTCGGCGATCCAGAGGTCAAGGCGATCATCGCGGCGATAGGCGGTGATCATTCATGCCACCTGCTGCCGCTGTTGGATTTTGACCTGATTCGGAAGAACCCGAAAATCTTTATGGGATTCTCCGACATCACGGTCCTCAACGTGGCCATCTGGCAAGAAACGGGCCTGGTGACGTTCAACGGCCCGGCCCTGTTGACGGATTTTGCCGAGTATCCGAGGATGTTTGCGTACACAGAAGACTATATGCTGAAGGCGCTGTGCGAAGCGAAGCCGATCGGTCCTATCGTACCCTCCACGTGGTGGACAGAAGAGTTTTTGGACTGGGGGCTCAAAGCTGATCTTGAACGTCCCCGTGAACAACGCGATTCGGCAGGCTGGACCTGGTTGAGGGGAGGCAAAACCGAGGGCATACTCATCGGAGGTTGTATAGGGTCTTTGCAGCATTTGCGAGGAACGCGGTTTTGGCCGGAGTGGCGGGATGCCGTCATGTTCTTTGAGACTTCGGAAGAAGCACCGTCTCCGGAAACTGTCGATAGTATCTTGATGGATTACGAGAATATGGGTGTTCTGGAGAAGCTCAAGGGATTGCTCGTTGGTCGTCCTATGCGCTACACCGACGAACAGAAGCAGCAACTTCGCGAGGTTGTCTTGGAGCGGACAAGCCAGTATACTTTCCCTATTGTCGCGGATATGGATTTTGGACATACATCACCGCAGCTCACGATGCCGGTGGGATGTCGCGCTCGGATTGACGTGGAAAATCAACGGTTCGAAATCATAGACGCGGCGGTAGTATAGCGGATGTGATCGTCGGGAACCGATTGTCTAATCATAATTCGAAAATCGTAATGAGGGAATCAGTTATCCGAAAGTAGGTGAGGGGTATGGAAATCAATCTTACTGATGAACGCGCGTTTATTTTGCAGGCACAGCTTTCCGTCGATCAGGCGGAGGGGCGTGCGTGGGGTCACAAAGTCGATGCTTTTGGGACGATGGCGAAGATGGGGAGTTTGTTCCAACGTCCCAAGGACGATGATTTCACGCTGTTATACAAAGAACAACGCTACGAACCTTTCTGGCACGTGGTGTGTGACGCGCGTTACGTTTATGAGCGTCGCTCCGATTATCCGCTGCCGTTCAGCGATCCGGTCGTCAAATCCGTGACAATTGAGGGTAAGGAATACCAGATTTGTGACGGGAAGATCACCCTCGCCGGGTTGGAACACTGCCGCGAAGAACTGCACGCTGATGTCTTTTTCAACGGATTGGACAGCACCCGGACGCCAGCCTTGACCGACTATTTGAAGTACGCTGCCGTCGAAATTCCCGAGGATGATCTGGATGACTTCTCTGCCGGAGATGCTATCGTTGTTCCACCTGCGGCACGCGCGTCGGCAATCGTCCACGAAGTGCTGATCGAAATGATCAAGAGCGTGAAAGCCGAGCGTATTCTAGAGGACCGCGTCGACGTTGCACAGATTGACCTCTACTACCGACCTGTTTATGCTTTCCAATACCGCTGGCTCTCCAAAGAGAAAGAGGCGATTGTCGAATATGATGGGCTGACGGGACAGTGGCAGGCCGGTGGGAAGACCTTCCAGCAGTACGTTGGCAAGATCATCGATCCCGCTTTCCTGTTCGATGTAGGCGTGGAAACGGTGGACTTGCTCGTTCCCGGTGGTGGTCTGGCGATCAAATTGGCAAAGAAAGGCCTCGACGTCGCACGTGGGGCAAAGAAAGACGGATAATCTCAGCGGGGTGACCATGGAAGATAACATACTCTTTATGATCGGGAATGCCCACATCGATCCGGTGTGGTTGTGGCGGTGGCAGGAAGGTTTCCAGGAGATCAAGGCGACGTTCCGCTCTGCGCTGGACCGGATGAAGGAGGACGAGGACTTTGTCTTTGTCGCCAGTTCGGCGGCGTTCTACGCCTGGGTGGAGCAGAACGACCCGGCGATGTTCGCCGAAATCCGGCAGAGCGTCGCTGACGGTCGCTGGGGATTGGTCGGCGGGTGGTGGGTGGAGCCAGATTGCAACTTGCCTGGCGGCGAATCTTTCGTGCGGCAGAGCTTGTATGGGCAGCGCTATTTCCAATCGCGATTCGGGCGTATCGCGCGTGTTGGTTACTGCCCGGACAGCTTTGGCCACAATGCGGCACTGCCGCAGATCCTCAAACGCAGCGGCCTCGATTTCTACGTCTTTATGCGGCCTGGCCCGCACGAGAACCCTGATTTGCCGCACCTTTTCTGGTGGGAGGCGGACGATGGATCGCGGGTGCTGACTTATCGCATCCCTTACGCTTACGGAACGTCGGGAGCGCAACTGGAAGCACACATCCGGCGCAGCAGTGAGCTTCTTGCTGCCGACCCTCATGCGTCGATGTGCTTCTATGGTGTAGGCAACCACGGTGGTGGTCCAACGCAGGAGAACCTGGCACTGATCCACGCACTTGGCGAGGATATGAGCCTGCCTATGTTGAACATGGCGTTGCCAGAACCTGTCTTCGTTATCCTCAGTGAACAAAGGATAAGGCTTCCCGTGGTGCATAACGAGTTGCAGCATCATGCCAGTGGGTGTTACGCGGCCCATTCCGGCGTCAAGCGGTGGAACCGTCAGGCCGAACAGGCGCTGATGGCAGCCGAGAAGTGGTCGACACTGGCGACCTGGGTCAACAGGTTGCCCTATCCGACGGATGATCTAGAGCGTGCCTGGAAGGATGTCCTCTTCAATCAGTTCCACGATATTCTGGCGGGTACGAGCATTGAGTCGGCTTACGACGACGCACGCATCCTGTACGATGAGGCCCGGGCGATTGCTTCCCGTGCAACCAATGCAGCCGTGCAGTCGTTGGCGTGGCAGGTGCGTATCCATCCGGAACCGGAGACGATGCCTGTTATGATTTTCAACCCGCACGCCTGGTCAAGTCGTGTCCCGGTAGAAGTTGCGCTGGGTGGGTTCGACATTTCGTCCTGTGGCAGTGAACCTTGCGTTGTCGATGATACTGGG
>JBJYXQ010000165.1:0-3200 GCA_046260035.1 Anaerolineae bacterium | reverse complement strand
CAGTACCGCCAACACGTCGGGATGGTGCCGCAGGAGCCGTTCCTCTTTTCCGGCACCGTGCGCGACAACATCCGCCACGCGCGCCCCGATGCAAGCGACGACGAGGTCTACCAGGCGGCGATGCAGATCAGCCACGGCGATTGGTTGGCCGACCTGCCTGAGGATCTGGATACCGATGTGGGCGAGCGAGGGGCGAACCTTTCGATGGGGCAGCGGCAGCTTGTGGCGCTGGCGCGCGTGGTGCTCAAGGACCCCGCTGTGTTCATCCTGGACGAGGCAACCGCCAGCGTTGATCCTTTCACTGAGATGCAGATTCAGGAGGGGTTGGAGACGATCATGCGCGATCGCACGGCTATCGTCATTGCCCACCGACTGTCCACGGTCAAGCACGCAGACCGAATCATCGTGATGGATCACGGGCGCATCGTCGAGCAGGGCACGCACGATGACCTGTTGGCTCAGGGCGGCCACTATGCCGAGCTGTACAATACCTACTTCCGGCATCAGGAGCTAGATTACAGACCCGAATGGGACGACGACGAGACGGCGCGGATAACTTTGCCCATAGAACTGTCTGAGCGATAGCGGCGGTAGTAGAAACCGAAAGAGAAGCCAGCACTTTTGTCAGCGTAGCCCTCCTCAGGCCTCGCTTGGAGATTGTAGACCCTGTTTTGCCCATCAACGAGAGATCATCTGGGGCGTCCAAAAATTCGAGCGTCTGCGTGCCCGGCAGAGGGAGGTGGAGCATCTGTTCTAGGCGCTGTTGGAACGGGTGTTTCAAAACTCTAAAGGTCTTGAAGACCTTTAGGGCCTCTGAAAGGATTTGAATGTCCAGAAAGAAGAGAAAGAAAAAGCGCCCCCCCGCACGCAAGACCCGCTCTGCGCCTCCGCGCTATATGTTGGAGCGCCTCGCGGAGGCCGAGCAGTTGACGAAAAAGAAGCGCCTGCCCGAAGCGCGCGACCTGTTGGAAGACTTGAACCGGCGCTACCCCAGACGTGCCGAGGTCTTGACCGATCTGGTCAACGTCTACTATGACCTTCACGACCTGCTGAGTTATCAATACGCCTGCGAGCAACTGCTGCAAGTGGCCCCGGACAACGGCGATGCCGCCCTGGGATTGGCCGGTGCTTACTTGAGCAATCTTTACCCCGTCCTGGCGCTGCGCGCCTTCCAGCATTTCCTACAGCGCTGGCCGGATCACGAACGCGCTGTTGAAGTGCGCGGAACCGTCGCCGAGTTGGAGGGCGAGTTGCCCGATTTGTTCGCTGAACTCGGTGTATCCGACGATGAAACCGGGTGGCGGATCGCCATTCAACACGAAGAGATGCAGGTCTATCTGGCGCAGGGGCAATTTCAGCAGGTACGCCGGCTGGCCGAGGCGATCCTGAAGCACGACCCGCAGTTTGCCCCGGCTCTCAACAACATCAGCCTGTCCCACTGGGCCGACGGGCGGCTCGACAAGGCGCTTGAAGCTGCGCAGAGGGTGCTGGAATTTGAGCCCGCCAACATCCACGCGCTCTCGAACGTGATTCACTTCCTGTGCGCGGGCGGGCGGAGCGATGAGGCCGCAGTCTACGCCGAACGGTTGAAAGCCTCAACCGAGCCAGGCTGGGATCGTTGGCTCAAGAAAGCCGAAGGACTGAGCTTCGTCGGCGACGACGAGGGTGTGTTGGACGTTTTTCGCCAGGCCGAACGGGCGCAAGATGAGGTCGCACCGGGGCAGTCCAGCGCGTTCTTGGCGCATCTAGCCGCGGTGGCCGCGTTGCGCCTAGGGCGTGAGGATAAAGCGCGGAGCTACTGGAAGCAGGCGCTTAAGCACCAGCCGGGTTTCAAACTGGCCCGCGAGAACCTGGCCGATCTACGCCTTCCGGTGGGTGAGCGCAATGTCCCCTGGCCATTTCCGCTGACGCACTGGCTCAGTCCCAAGGCATTGAAAGACCTGGGGCAGTTTGCCGAATCTGCGGTGCCATCCACCGATGAGGGCAAGATGCAAAACGCAGCCCGACGCTTTCTGCGCGAGTACCCGGAGGTCGTGGCAGTGGCGCCGAGTTTACTGGAATATGGCAATGACCGGATGCGAGAACTGGCTGTCATGCTGGCTGAACTAACGCGTGCGCCTGAACTCCTGGAGGCGCTCAAGAGCTTTGCTTTGCGTCAGTGCGGGAGGGACGCACTGCGGCACAAGGCAGCCCGGATAGTCAATGAGGCTGGACTGTTGCCTTCTGGCACAACGCGGATGTGGATGAGCGGTGAATGGCGCGATATCTTGCTCCTGGGCTTTGAGATTTACAGCGAGCCTGATGAAAAGCACTCGCCCCGCGTGCAGGAATGGGCACAGGAGGCTATGGATGCCCTCTTTGTGGAGGATTGGCCTCGGGCAGAGCGGTTGCTAGACCAAGCGTTGGCTGTTGAGCCGGACGCTCCGGATTTATTGAACAATCGTGCGCTTTCTTATGTTCTGCAGGGGCGCGCTGAGGAAGCGGAAGCCATCCTCCGGCAGATCCACGAGCGCAATCCGGATTACCTTTTTGCCCGTGTCGGTCTGGCCCAGCGGCACGTTGAGCGTGGCGAACTGGAAGCGGCCCGTGAATTGTTAGAGCCCTTGTTGCATCGCAAGCGGCTGCACTTTAGTGAATTCGATGGCATGTGCGGTGGGTTCGTTCAACTGACTCTGGCTGAAGGCGATCGGGACGCGGCACGCTCGTGGTTCGGCCTTTGGGAGTCCGTGGACCCAGATAATCCCAAACTGGATGTGTTTCGGCTGCAAGTGCATAATCCATTTCAGTTTTCGGGATTGAGGAACCGGCTTCTTGGCAGGAGGAGACGGCCCTAGCCCAGGGCGAGTGTCTGTGCCCAGCGGAGCATCTGTTCCAGGCGCTGTTGAAGCGGGCGTTTGCGGGCGCGGGGTTGTGAGGGAGAGACGTGAACTGAAGGTCGAAAGAACACATGAATAACTCGTACGAGATCATCGACCAGCTTTCACCCGATGACGCATTGGCGGTGCTAAAAGCCCTGGCTCGCGATGATGAAACCCTGGCCGCCCGCATCGCCGAGAGCGCCACGGCTCATTTGAGCAAAGTCGATCCAGAGGAGGTTGCCTTTGGGCTCTACGAGGAACTGGACAGCCTGGAGGTTGAAGAACTCTGGGATCGGGCCGGCCAGTCGCGCCACGGCTATGTCAGTCCGGGCGAGGCTGCTG
>JBJYXQ010000164.1:0-2391 GCA_046260035.1 Anaerolineae bacterium | reverse complement strand
TACGCCGAATCCGAGATCATGGTCGAACCCTATCCACCGCAAGTGGGTGTGGATTCGCTCGTCAGCACCGTCATCCAGAATGCCAGCGACGTGACACAGACAATCAATCTGGAGTTCGGTTGGGCAGACTTCGGGATGGGTATCCCCTTCACGACGACGGGGATGGTGCCGCCCACGCGCACGGTGACGCTTGCTCCAGAGATGACGCAAACAGCAACGGTAACGTGGACGCCGACACAAGCTGGACACCAATGCATCCAAGTCTGGCTCAGCGATCCGGAGGGCGTGTACGAACCACAGCGCAGCCAGCGCAACGTGGATGTCACCGAGCGTCCGCCGTGTGGGCATACCCGTGTCTTCACTTTTACTGTGTACAACGATTCACCCTTCACTGTCACAGTGGATGTGGGGATGATCACTTTCAACGTGCCCGATGAGTGGCAGATTACGGTCACACCTAGCCCAACACTGGAGATTGGCCCGTTCGATGAGGCCGCTGTCACAGTAGCAGTACTCATCCCGTGTCCTCCGCTGTCACGGGCGATGTTCGAGACGCACGCCATCTACGCGATTCAACAGGCATCCGGCAGCGTGCCGACCATCGATGTGGAGGGGTATGTGAAGGGTGAGTTGAAAGGTGGCATCGAAATACAATTTGCGGGTGGAACTGCCGCGGCAGGTGTCGATCTGTCGCCAGGCTATGCCCAGGAGGCACAAGCCGGTACCGTCGCCCACTACACCCACATCCTCACCAACACCGGCACAACCACGGACACCATCGCCCTAGAAGCAGCTTCATCGCAAGGATGGGATGTTATGCTTTCGACTAACTTCCAGGGGCAAACCATCATCCTGCCTGTACAGATGGGGCCGATGATGACGGCGACCGTCAACGTGAGCATCACCGTTCCTGCTGCCACCATCAGCGGCACGGTGGACACTACCACCATCACCGCCACTTCGCAAAGCGATATGCTCGTCTTCGATACGGCCGCAGACGTTACGACCGTCACCAGCGAAGGGATGCAGTACGTTTACCTGCCTTTGGTGCTGCGGAATTGGTAAGTCGCGTAGGCTAATAGGCTAATACCACCTTCCTGGAGGCAGATCGCTTCCAGGAAGGTGTGTTTATGGGTGATCAGGCAGCTTATCCAGTTCGACGGTGGTGACGAAGGGGACGAAGCCGTCGGCGCGAGAATCAGCGTATGCAGCGCGGACGTTGTCTGGCTGCGTGGCGTAATCGACGGTCAAGACGAGCTTCCCGGCGGCCTTGATCGCCAGTGCCGCCTCGCGGTTCTCGGCGCACCAATCGGTGGTGCAGGGTTCTTCGGTGGCGCGGAAGTAGAGTTCTTCTATACCCAGTCCGTCAATAGCATCGAGGTAGCCGGGCTGGGTGTACAATTCGGGAGCGTTTTGCGGGACGATCTTGAATGCTGGATCGCGCTCTTTGGCATACGCTGAAACCGTAGCGATGAGATCGACCATCGCGCGTGCGCGTGCGTCTATATCCATGCCGGCGTCGCGATCGGAAATCTCCTCATAGGCGACGACCATATCTAGGTACGCACCGTCGAATCCGGCGGCGAGTACTTGGTCGAGACGACCCTGTACGACGGGCCACCAGCGTGGATCCCAATAACGCACGTACTGCTCCTCGGGCCAGCCATCGACGGGACCGAGTTTGAGGTCGTTGGGTGTCGTCGCCCATTCGGGACGGTAGTTTTCGATGGCGCCGATCTCGAAATAAGCAAGTACAATTTTGCTTGTTTTTTGGATGTTGCGAATTTCCTCAAATGTGAAATAATCTTCTGAACCATCGCGCGTTAGGTCGATGACGATGAGGTCGTAGTCAGACGCGGCAATCTCGTCGAGGCGATTGTTCTGGTAGCCGGTGAGCTGGTATGCCCAGCTCTTCACGGCGTTCCAGGCCGGTGTGACGGGTGAGTGCGCTGTGGCTGAAACGGTGACTATCGCTGTAGGCGACATTTCGGGTTCTAACGTCGATGTTGGGTGCGTTGGCACGGGTTCTGCTTGGCAACCGGTGACCAACAATCCTGCAAATCCAAGGATGATCCATCCGACGTTTAATCGGTTAAGTATTGAAGGAGAACGGCTATGCATATCCAGCATCCCTCACGCTTCGCATGTTATTACGGTCTCGATCGCCTGGAGCAGTTGGCGGAATATGATCTCGTGATCCTGCAGGCCGAGAACTATACTGCCGCCGATCTGCTGTCCCTGCAACAGCGTGGCACGATGCCGTTTGGCTACCTGTCGCTGAGCGAGGTCGCCGACACTGAGACGACGGCGCCCTGGGCTCTGCGCGAAGCGACCACGGGAGCAGTCGTGCGTAACCTGCGCTGGCAGACTGTGCTCGTGGACTGTCGCACT
>JBJYXQ010000163.1:1171-3152 GCA_046260035.1 Anaerolineae bacterium | reverse complement strand
GAGGGCTGGGGAGGGGGCAATATTTTCATTCGGTAACTTATACTTTTACGAATCCCAAGTATATAGGGATGTCTACCATGAACTGTGAAATAGATACAAAAGCTATCAGCGTTATAGAATTTACAACGAACATGATCGATGAATGTACGGATCTGTTCTTGAAAGTTTTCACGCGAGAACCCTGGCATGATCAATGGGAATCCAGACAGGACGCAAAGAAATATCTGGAATCGCATTATGCTTTTAATAGTTTCTTGGGTTATGTGGCGGTGTATGATAGCAGGATCGTAGGCGCATCCTTTGGCTTTATCAAACCGTGGCAACGCGGACTTGAATACTATATCAATGAGTTTTTTGTCGATACAGCCGTACAAGGGAAAGGTGTAGGAACACTTTTGCTTAAGCAGATTGCGGCTGATATAGAAGGCAAAAATATGAACGCGATCGTATTGACGACGCAAAAAGCTTTCCCATCGTATGATTTTTACGTTAAAAATGGTTTTACGGAAATTGATGGAGAGGTCTTTCTGGGAATATCTGTCTGAACCGGTGCGTTAGTGATCGTCAATATCTGGAGGATAACCCATGATCTACCACATCGTAACTGAATCAGACCTGCGAGCAAACGTGAGCGGCGACGTCTATACCCCCGCGAGTCTCAAGGACTTTGGCTTCGTCCACTGCGCGCTTCAACCGTCGGTCATCGCAGTCGCCAATGATTACTTTGGCGAAGCCACTGAGCCGGTGCTATTGCTTGAGATCGACCCGGAGCGTTTGACCTCAGAGGTCCGGTACGAAGCTGCTGCCCCAATTGCAGGCGGGGGGACCTCTCACCTGGTTGACGCCGCGCTATTTCCGCACGTCTATGGTCCGATCCAGACGCAAGCAATTACACGTGTTGGCGCGCTCGGCGTGACGCCTGATGGCTATCACTGGCCCGAGGAATTCGAAGCGTGGGATGCTTTTCTCAAGGCCAAACCATAAGCTTGCAGCTGGTGCACTGTAAAGGGTGAAATAGTGGTAAGGATGGTGAACAAATCAGCAGGTTACAATTTGGCAAGGAGAAAATCATGAATTGTGAAGGCAAAGTAGCACTCGTGACTGGCGCAGCCGGCAGTGGATTGGGGCGCAGCATCGCTTTGACGCTCGCCAGGGAGGGCGCGCGCGTGATTGTCAACTATCGTCACAGCCAGGCCAGCGCGGAGGCGATCGTGGCCCATATTGAGGGGTGTGGTGGAAGCGCACGAGCCGTCGCGGCGGACATTTTCGATGCAGAGGATTGTCAGAAGTTGGTGCAAACGACGGTTGAGCAGTTTGGCCAAATCGACATCTGTATCATCGGCCCGGGTGGGGGATGGCATCCCGAAGCCATTGACCAACTCGCGCCGGATGCAGCCCTGGAGGATGTGCATCAAGAGGTTGCTCCTCTGCTGTATTTGATGCCGCTGGTCTTACCCGGCATGTATGAGCGACAGTGGGGACGTCTGATCGGCATTGCCACGCATCCGGAGAAACTATCACCGGCGTATGCTTATAATGCTGCCAAAGCAGCGCGGATGCACGCCTTGCTCCTGGCACAGGATCAAGCCTGGTCGCACGGCGTGACGGTGAACGTGATTGCCCCCGGTCCGGTGGCCGGTATCTCTGATCTGGAGGACGCGATTGAGCAGTCTCAGCATGGGCCAGCCTGGCAAGAACGGGTCGATGTTTCACCGCAAGATATCGCGGAAGGTGTGGCCTTTCTGTGTTCTGAAGCGGGACATTTCGTTACGGGATGTGTTCTGCCGTATATGTTTCACAGCTAAGCGCACAGCCAATCATCAGGAGGTTTGATGAACACGAAAAACACAGCCAGTCGTGATGTTGCTGCTCAACGGGTTCGCGCCTTCATCGAGAGCCTGGATCGGGAAGGATCGACGCCGATCAATGTCGGTGATGCGAAAGCCGATTTTCGTACGGTGACGATCACGACCCGAGAGGG
>JBJYXQ010000163.1:0-1071 GCA_046260035.1 Anaerolineae bacterium | reverse complement strand
TTTCTCAAGGAAGGCCGGCGGTTCGATCTGGCCTTTGTCGACGGCAATCATCGCTTTGATGCGGTCTTCCTAGATCTGTATTACCTGGGGCAGTTGGTGCGCAAGGGTGGGATCATTATCCTTGACGATTACAACCTGCCGGGCATCAAGAAGGCGGCATCGTTCTTCATCAACAATCTTGAATGGGAGATCGAAGAAATGTCATCCCCAGAAGATGAGCATCAGTGGGTGGTGCTCCGCACCGCAGACGGAGAGGATACCCGGGACTTCCGGTACTTTGTTGAGTTCTAGTACTGCGAAGAATACGGCTGCGAAGATGCTTACTCATAGCACATAAGCCATTTTCAAGATGATCGATATGCGGAGTTATGCATAATATCTTTTCAATGCCGTCAAAGCGCGCAGCGTGATCCATTTGCTCGGTTCGCCCTTTGCGTCGATGGGGATGGGCATATGCCCCGCCCACCTCGTTTTGCGATAAGCGCGCTGCTGCTTCCATTGACCGAGTTTGTTCTGCTTTCTCACCAGGCGATCCACAGCATCTTGCATCCGCGCTTCGTGGATACCGAGTCCAGTCAGAAATAATAGCATGCGGAGCAGATCATTTTCGGAAAACAGAGGGAAGCCTACCAGGGCATAGTTGGCGATCGGTTTGCTGAGGTCGTGGCTGTGTTTGTAGACGTGATGGATCAGGAGATATTCGGCGCCTGCATCCAGGGTTTGCTGCACCGCAACGGACCGTTTTGGAACGGGTATCTCCGTCAATGCCTGAAGGTGTGCGATAACGCCACGGAAGCAGGTGTGACGTCCCCAGCAGAAGTCATCCGGGTCTTGTGGCAGCCATTCCGGCCAATGGGTCGCGTCGCCATCGTCGAAGCGGCTATACTTCACGATCCAGTCGATCCCCGCCTGGACGTGGGGATCATCCAGGTAGCCCAAGCGGATACAACTCCAGACCATGTTTCCGGTGAAGCAAGGCGTGCCATCAATAGCGGGAGGCCGGTCGCTGATATCCCGCGAGCAGAACCCGCCGGTTTCGACCTGCGCGTGCTCGTACAGATAATCGGCGAT
>JBJYXQ010000162.1:2781-8339 GCA_046260035.1 Anaerolineae bacterium | reverse complement strand
GAGTACAGCGATGTCGCTGAATTCTGGCAGCGCTACGTGACGGACGAAATTGCCCACGCGCGCTGGTTAGCGCGCGTGCAGGGCAATCTGAGCGTTGAGCAGCTTGCGGACCGTGCGGACCCGGCAATGTTGGAAAATGCGCGCCATGCGGCAAACGTATCGGTTGAGGCACTGCTGGATGACGTCCATACGCTTGAGGATGCCTATGAGTTGGTCAACGATCTGGAAAATTCGGAGATTAACGCTGTATTCGAGTTTTTGATTTCGAGTTTCCCCACCGATCCAGATGTGTTGACTTTCTTGCGAACGCAGTTGATGGACCACATCAACCGGCTTCTTACGGCGTTCCCAGAACGGTTCAGAGTTCCTGAGGCACGGCTGGCAGCCGTCGCCGGATCAGAGGAGGCGAATTGATGCAGATTGAGGTCGTAACGGGCGCGTTACAAACGGTGAAAGCGCAGGCGATTGTGGTCAACCTTTTTGAGGGGGTGACCGTTCCTGGTGGCGCGACGGGCGCAGTGGATCAGGCACTCGGTGGTCAGATTCAGGCGCTCATTGCCGGCGGCGACTTCCGTGGCAAGCGCAACGAAATCGCAGTGCTCTATCCCAACGGGGCGCTTCCCGCGCAACGTGTGATCCTGGTTGGGTTGGGCAAGCGTGAAAAATTCACGCTGGATGTGATCCGGCAGGTCGCTGGAGCTGCGGCCAAGAAAGCGCGTGACCTGGGTGTGACGCACCTGCACACGATCATCCACGGGGCCGGAAGCGGCGATATTGCGCCGGGACTGGCGGCGGAGGCCACAGTCGAAGGGACGGTTTTGGGCCTGTACCGTTTCCACGAGTTGAAGACGCAATTGAAGGAAGTGCGGCCTGATCTCGATGCGCTCACGTTGGTGGAATTGGATACCGCGCGCGTGCCCGAGCTCGAAGCCGGTGCGCGTGCCGGGCAGATTGTGGCGGAGTCCACGTTGTTGGCCCGTGACCTGGTGAACCGCCCGGCGAATATCGCCACGCCGACGCACATAGCGGAAGCGGCAGAACGCATGGCCGGGGAAACCGGGCTGCGCTGTGAGGTATTGGATAAGGCCACGCTGGAAGCGTTGGGGATGCACACGCTGCTCAGCGTCAACCAAGGCGGCGACGAACCCGCGCGCATGGTCATCCTGGAGCACAACGCTGGACGCGACGACCTGCCGGTCGTAGTGTTGGTGGGCAAGGGCATCACCTTCGATACAGGCGGCATCTCGCTGAAGCCGGGCGCGAATATGCACCGCATGAAGGGCGATATGGGCGGCGCGGCGGCGGTCATCGGCGCACTGCGAGCGGTGGCGCTACTGGATTTGCCACTACATGTTATTGGGTTGGCGCCGCTGACGGAGAACATGCCCGATGCACACGCGACCAAGCCGGGCGACGTCGTGTACTCGCTCAAGGGACTGACCGTCGAAATCCTCAACACCGACGCAGAGGGCCGCTTGATCTTGGCGGATGCGCTCACCTACGCGGGAACGTTCGAGCCAACGGCGGTGTTCGACATCGCGACGCTCACCGGCGGACGGGTTGTCGCTCTGGGCGACCACGCGGCGGCGGTGATGGGCGACGAAGCACTCATCGCGCGCTTGCGTGCTGCCGGGGATGCGACCTACGAACGCGTCTGGCCGTTGCCCCTCTTCGAGGAATACGGTGAGCAACTCAAGAGCGGTGTGGCGGATGTGGCGAATATCGGCGGGCGCGCGGCCAGCAGCATTACCGCGGGGTACTTCCTCAGCAAATTCGCGCCTGATGATGTGCCGTGGGTCCACATCGACATTGCCGGTCTTGATCAGATCGAGAAAGATTTGCCCTACACGCCCAAAGGCGCGACGGGCTACGGGGTGCGATTGTTTGTGGAAACTTTGCGGCACTGGTGAAACTATGCGTTGCTAACGCCGGTTAGCTTCGATCAAAAAAGAGACGGCTTGCGGGCCGTCTCTTTTTTGTTGAACTTATTGCGCCATCACGTGTTGGTGCACGATGTATCGAGCAAGATAATCCACCCGTTATCGAGGCGGACTTTCCCCTGCCGGCGCAGCGTCGCCAGTGCCCGATTGACGCTTTCACGGCTCGTTCCTACGAGGGCGGCCAACTCCTGCTGCGTCATCGGCAAGGTGATGCGTACGCCGTCCGTCACGGGCCGTCCTGACCATTCGGCCAACCGTCGCAGCCGCGCGATAAGCCGGTCGGACACGGTCAACGTGGCTAGCCCTTCGGCCTCTTCTGTCATGTGACGCAGCCGCTCGCTCAGCGCGCGTAACAGGCTGCGTGCCAGGGTGGGGGAGCGTTCCAGCCCGTGGAGTAACACGTTCTGGTGGAGTTCGAGCGTTGTGGCCGGTTCGATGGCCTCCACGCTGGCCGAGCGCGGCAGATCCTCGAAGAGTGCCATCTCGCCGACGATTTCTCCCGGCCCTAAGATGCTGACCGACAACTCCCGTCCATCCTCGCCGATAACATAGATCCGTACTTTGCCTTTGACAATGATGTGACAGGTGTATCCCGGATCCCCTTCGTGGAAGATGATCTCTCCAGCCTCGTATTCACACGCCCGGGCCTCGCCTGCCAGGAATCGCAGTTCCTCGCCGGTCAATCCGGAAAATAATGGGAGTGAGCGTAGAAAGGTAACCCGCTCTGTCAGTGGATCCTGTGCTTTGTCGTTGTCAGTCATCGTCGGCCTCGTAGCCGGTTTTTGATATCGGGGACGTATTGTCGCCGTTGGCTGGTATCCCCATTGTAAACCTATCCCGTTCATGTGCAACCTCCTCTCTATCCACCTTGCATCACGATGCGCAGGATCATGCCCACCCCTGCAGCTAAAAGAACACTCAACAATGTCTCGGCCCAGTGACTCGTCAACTGCATCAAGACGCCCATACCGTTGTTCTGTACGCGAACGGCGGTCAAGCGGCGCGGCAGCAGCACCAGGGGGATGAGGGCGACCTGCCCGGCGAGGACGAAGCTGGCGATGAGCACCCGCTCGATCATGGGTTCGTATTTCTCGCCGATGCCCAAGTGTGGCGCAGCCTCGGGACCCCACACACCGCGCACGATGAAGCGTAGCAGCACCCACGCCGGTTGCAGCAGCATCAGATAGCCGATGACGAAGGCCAAGACTCTGGGGGCGACCGCGCGACCGCCCGCCACGGTCGCCGGTCGCAAAGTCACGGTGAGGGCGATGATGCCGATGTGGATGACCTGATCGAGTAAGTAGTAGACCATGTCCCAGGTGGTGTTCTTCGCGCGGATCAGGCGTGCCCTGACGACGTCGATGAGGGTGTGTGTTACGCCGATGAGCGCCGCGTAGCGCCACCATCCTGGATCGACGAGACTGGCGCAAACCACCGTCGTCAGTGTGACGATTCCGCCGTGCGCGACCACGCCCCAGAGCGAACGTGATTTCCAACGCGCTAGAAAATCGAATTGGAAGAGATAGTCACCGAGTAAGTGTGCTAAGATCAGCATTGTCAACATGTCACACCTCCTTTACCTTTCTACCTCTAGCATAACAGAGGGGAAAGTGCGCGGCAATGACGTTCGTCACACCCCTTCCCGCGCGCCCAAAACACTCACGAAACTTGAAATGTAATATGCCTGTAACTTTTATAGTTTGGTCTGTGTGGTAGAATAAAGATGGAAAGTGTCTATGACGTTCTCTCCCCAATAGCACTGGAAAGGTAGGGCGGCGATGAAAGAGGCAGAGCTTAAAGAACAATTGGCGTTTAACCAAAAGGCGTTAGATGTTGTTATGTCGATTGACCGGGTTCGTGATGTCTCTCCCGGACCTGCAGCCATCTTCTCCGGCCTGGCACACGTGATGTGTGATCACTTCCACGTGGACGCATGCCTGATATACGTGATGGACCGCGAGACGCATACGTATGATCTGAAGGTGATCCAGGAGCGCGACGCAGCCTGGCGTGACACCGCCCAGGCCCTCTCAGAAACCCGTATCCGCGAAGCCATGCGCGAAGGTGAAGTTTCTCTGTGGGAAGCCGCGGATGTGCTGCCACCCGATATGGTATCCAAACTCCCGGACACATTTCGCATGGTGGCGATCCCCGTCTTTATGGACGAAAAACCACTCGGTCTCATCCTGATGGCACGCAATGCTCCCGTATTCGATGAGCAAGAAATTCAATTGATGCACATCGCAGAAAGCCAAATCGACTCGGCCATCGTCCAGGCCTACGTCCACCACGATCTCACGCAACGCAACAAGGAATTGGAGACCATCTACAACTTCGATCGTATCCGGGATCGCTATTTGCCCTTCGACGAGATGTTGGACATCGTCCTGCAGGAACTGTGCCGCGTGGTCGGGGCTGAGATGGGTTACGTGATGCTGTATGATCAAGCAGGCAAGCAGTTGGAAATGCGCGCGGCAACGCACGACGATCTGTTACAAAAAGTGGCCTATTACGAGACAATGACGCAGGTAGCGAATAAGGCTATCCGCCGCACGCATTTGGTGTGTGAGGACGTTGACACGCCACAATGTACGATCATGGCAGTTCCATTGATCCTGCGCAACGAAGTCATCGGCGTATTCGGCGCGGTCAACCGCGATCCGAAGCGTCGCTTTACCAGCGATCACCGGCGACTGCTGAAAGCCATCGTGAGCCAGATGGACACCGCGATCTTCGAAAGCCTGGAACAGCGGCGCTTGCGGCGCGTCCTGGGACGCTCCGTCGATTCGCACGTCCTAGATCGCATCCTGGCAAACCCCAGCGTCGACCTTCTCAAAGGTGAGCGCGTGATGCTGAGCGTCCTCTACGGCGATCTGCGTGGCTCAACGGAGTTGGCCCAACAGCTTAAACCCGAGATGCTGGTGGAGTTCATCAACGATTACTTGGGGCGGATGGCTCAGGTTTTGTATGCCTACGAGGGAACGCTGGATAAATTTATCGGCGATGAGGTGATGGCGCTCTTTGGTGCGCCGCTGCCGCAGCTCGATCATGCGCTGCGGGCAGTGCGTGTGGGGTTGGCGATGCAAAATGCACATCAGCAGTTGATGGCAGATTGGATTGCGCGCGGCATCAAACCGGCAGCATTGGGAATCGGCATCGCCACTGGGGAAGTGACGGTGGGTGAATTCGGCTGCGAACAGCGTACTGATTACACCATCATCGGCCACACGGCCAACCTGGGGGCGCGCATTTGCGGAGTAGCGGAACCGGATCAGGTGCTGATCAGCCCGGAAACCTATGACCTGATTAAGGATGAGGTCGAGGTGACACCGCGGTCAGGAGTCCATCTTAAAGGTATCGATCATGCGGTGACAGTCTACGCCGTGGACCGCCTGTTGTATTAAGTTCCACTTTCGCTTGGTCTGGATCGCCAGATCCAGACCGGAACGGAGATCTGGCGATCCCCTTGGAGCACTTTGCAATCTACTGAGTCTCGGGCTTTATCTCCGTTCCATCGCCGTTTGATAGCTCTTGCGTACGAAGCCCATGATCCGCCCGATAGCGTCGGGATCGGTAATGAATACCTTCGTCCACCGTTCGATGGTCCGTTCTCCAGCC
>JBJYXQ010000162.1:0-2681 GCA_046260035.1 Anaerolineae bacterium | reverse complement strand
ACTGACTTCACCGTTATCATAGCGCACCAGCGTGTGCGGCGCGTCGACGTCGTACCAGGCACTCAACGTCTTTTCCTCGCCGTCGAGGCTGTAGGTGACAGTGACCTTCCATGTGACGAAGTTCCCCGCTGGCGTCCACGCCGGTTCGCCGCTCGCTACGACGATAAAGGCATCGACGATGTTGACGTCACCCTGGTGATTCACCAGCACCAACGGCTGTGTGCTCCCATAGGCCAGGTCGAAGGGCAGCGCCGAGAGCCGCCAGGGCCACTCGCCATCGAGGAACGCGCCGGACGGCAGCGTCGTCGTGTGGGTTTCGCCGTTGCCTTCGACTCGCAATGTTGTGCCATCTCCGGCGGTGGTGAGTGTGAATTGCGCTGTTTCCGATTCCTGCGTGCTTTCCATCGACTGCACGGACAAATCCGTTTTGGCCCACGTGACGCGTTCCACGCTCTCGAACGCGACCCCGGTTGCGCTGTATTCTGGGAGCGAGATCCCCTCGAAGTTCTCCGGGAGATCGATGGGGGGATCGGTTTCGAAAGCGTCCTGATGGATATGGCACATCAGCGTCACGCTGGCCGCTTGCGGGGCCAGATCGCACTTTGCCTCGCCGACCGTTTCATTCATGCCTGTCTGGATGACGTAGTGCCACTGTGCGGGGGCATTCCAGGCGGATGGCGCTTGCAGCGCCAATTTCTCTACCGCTAGCATTTCGGGGAAGCGCCCCACGAGGACTTCGCCGTAAGCTGAAATCCCGTAGATGCCGCCCATCACGACGAGCGGCACGATCCACGCCCACGCGCGCCATCCTGTCAGCCTGGGTAAGGCCGGCTTTGCCGGCGGTGAACTCCAACGCCAGATGAGCCACAACAGGATTGCCGTCACCGGAACCATAAAAAAGCTCAGGCAGGCCAGGGAGAGAATCAACCCACTCACCACCGGCATGGAGAAGAAGCTGCTGGCAATGAGCACGGTCGAGGCGATGCTGTTGTACGCGGCGTGCAATAGCATGCCGGGGAAGAGGCTGTCGCTGCGCCAGGCCACGAACCCCAGGACAAAGGCTACAGGGACGAGCGCCATCGCGTCTTGGAAGCGCAGATGGTAGAGCGTGAAGATGACGCCACTGACGATGATGCCACTCCATGGGCTGCGCCGTTCGTAGGCACGCTGGACGTAGCCACGGAACATAATCTCTTCACACAGCGGGGCGACGATGACGGTGGCGATAAGCAGCAGGAGAACCTCGGGGATGGTGCGTGGGAACATCGATGGTGACGCCGGGGCGGTGTAACCGAGAACGACCGTCGTGATCAGGTTGAGGATCACGCCGATCATCCACAGCCCGAGCGCCAGCGCCCCACTCAGGCCCACGAGCCGCCAGCCAGGCCAACGCCAGCGTAGTATTCCGCTGATAGAGTGCCAAGGAATCGCGCGTTTCTCGAGTCGCAGGAAGATCAAGGCCCCCGCCGCCAGGGCTATCTCGATGACAATGCCGATAGCGTACTGCATGCCACTATCCTGGAATGCATAGCTGCTCCATACGAGCACGACCAGGCCGAGCAACAGGTAAACGTTGACGGCGAGCAATGAAGGTGTCTTGTGCTCTAAGTTCGTCTCGCGGCGTTGTGAGATGTTGTCTGAAACTGTCGTCATAGGTTGCGTTTTCTGTGCGTACGTTTGGTTTGCATGACAATTTATTGCTTTTGACAAAGCTTATCATGAATCTTCACGAATAGAAAACCAATTCCGTTAAGATTCGTGGTGAAATTTTTACGCTTTTGACGTTCTCTTCACGTGAAAGGATGGCGGTACTGCCCGCTTGTGCGCCGAAGCCGCGACCATCCGTTGCACGCGGGCCACGACAGCTTCCGGCGCGTCGGGCGTACGACCTTCGGCCAGCGCCGCCAATATGGCATCCAATGCTGCGTAGGTGATGCCCAACTCGCCCTCATCCGTTTGACCGGGCCACAATCCCGCCGTTGGCGCGCGGGTGATGACCGGCTCCGGCACGCCGAGGACGCGCGCGAGCGCTCGCACCTCGTGCTTGTACAACTCGCCGAGCGGTTCGATATCCACGCCGCCGTCGCCGTACTTGGTGAAGTAGCCCACCAGCAGCTCCGGGCGATTGCCCGTCCCGGCAACCAGGTAATTGTTTGACTGGGCCAGGTAGTACGCGGCCGTCATCCGCAAACGTGGTTTGATGTTGGCGCGTGCTATATCCGACCCGTCGGGAAGGGAGGCCGTGAAGGCGTCGTAGACGTCGCATAAATCGACTGTAATAAGATCCAAGCCAAGCGCCTGCGCCGTCATCCGCGAATAAGCTTCATCCTCCGCTTGGCTGTGGCATGGCAGCCAGACGGCGAGGACGTGCTCGCCCCCCACAGCGCGCGTCGCCAGCGCTGCCGTGGTAGCGGAATCAACGCCACCGCTCAGCCCAACGACAAACCCCTTTGCCCCGGCCCGCGCTGCGTACTCTCGCATCCACGCGGCGATAGCATCTGCTAAATCAGCAAAATCCATGTCCGAATCCCTCCAAAAACGTTTCGGCATTCCCTTCGCCTGGCCCTAAAGGGCACGGCTAAGCAAACGAAGCCCCCTGCGGGGGCTAACCAAAGCCCGTAGGGCTTTGTATGTTTAGCGCTAGGGCTTCAGCCCGGCGCATTGGGCACCGATGATGATAC
>JBJYXQ010000161.1:0-3164 GCA_046260035.1 Anaerolineae bacterium | reverse complement strand
ATGCTGGGTAACTTCAAAACATCGCGGGCGACGCGCGATGAGTTCCTCGCACACATCGGGCGACGGGCTGTCAATTTGTAGGATGAGGAAAAGAAAGAACCCCGGAAGCAAGATGCCTTCCGGGGTTCTTCGTTATACGAGACGGGCTACGTTCCCTCTTGCCAGGAATCCAGATAGCGTTTTTGTTCTTCGGAGAGTTCGTCAATTTTCACGCCCATTGCGGCGAGCTTGAGCTTGGCAATGGCCTGGTCGATGGCCTCCGGCACGGCGTAGACGGTGTGCTTCAGTTCATCGGCGTGGGCGAGCATATACTCGGCGCTGAGAGCCTGGTTGGCGAAGGACATGTCCATCACCGCGCTGGGATGGCCTTCGGCAGCGGCGAGGTTGACCAGCCGCCCTTCACCCAGAATATTGATATGCCGTCCATCGGGCATGGTGTATTGCTCGACAAAGGGGCGCACGCGGCGTGGCGCGCCACTCGCCATTTCTGCCAGTCCTGGCAGGTTCAACTCGACGTTGAAGTGCCCGGAGTTGGCGACAATCGCGCCGTCTTTCATCACTTCGAAATGGTGCTTGTCCACCACGTTGATGTCGCCCGTGGAGGTGACGAAGATGTCGCCGATGGGCGCAGCTTCGAGCATCGGCATCACGCGAAAGCCATCCATCACCGCTTCGAGCGCCTTGAGCGGATCGACTTCGGTGACGATAACATTGCCGCCCAACCCTTTCATGCGCATCGCAATGCCCCGGCTGCACCAGCCGTAGCCGCCCACCACCACGTTCTTGCCGGCGATGAGGACGTTGGTCGCGCGGATGATGCCATCCAGCGTGGATTGGCCCGTGCCGTAGCGGTTGTCGAAGAGGTGCTTGGTCATCGCGTCGTTCACGGCGATGATGGGGTATTCCAGTGCACCTTCCTTCGCCATCGCCCGCAGGCGGATAACGCCGGTGGTCGTTTCCTCAGTCCCGCCGATGATGTTACCCAGCGTCTCACGGCGCTTCTTGTGGATGACGCTCACCAGATCAGCGCCGTCGTCCATCGTCATGTGCGGCTTGTGATCCAGGGCAGCGTTGATGTGTTCGTAGTAGGTGTCGTTGTCCTCGCCCTTGATAGCGTAGACGGGGATTTCGTCGTAGGTGACGAGTGCGGCGGCGACGTCATCCTGCGTGCTCAGCGGGTTGCTGGCGACCAGGACGAGGTCCGCGCCACCGGCCTGGAGCACACGCGCCAGGTTGCCGGTTTCGGTGGTGACGTGGAGGCACGCCGAAAGGCGCACGCCCTTGAGCGGTTTCTCGGCGGCAAACCGTTCACGAATCTGGCGCAGTACAGGCATCTCACGCTCGGCCCATTCCATGCGCAGGCGACCGGATGGCGCCAGGTCCAAATCTTTCACGTGGTGTTTCATCATTCAAAGACTCCTTATGTGTGATATCTTTAGAGTTGGTTCCACTCTTCTACGGATAACTTGCGTTCGATGATCAGTTCGATTTCGCTGATCAACATTCGCAACTGTGGCACAGAATATTCAGCATTTGAGGGTATAGCTAACCGGTGTTGCTGATAAATCATAAACTGGTGTCGCGTACCAGCGTAAGGGCCATCGAAACTAAGCTGCCGCAATTTGCGAATAAAATCGCGACGTTTACATGGCGTCCATCGTGGCATAGGTCGGTTCCAAGTTCAAGTCAATGTCAGCGATCAGAGGAAGGCGATGATTGAGTTTGAGGCCTACTAGAATCCAGTCCTCAAGCGTGGAGCGCAAATTGTCTTCACATTCACGCAGCGTTTCTCCAAACGCGATCACGCCCACGCACGGCGGGACGCGCCCAGCATATGTTCCGTCATCGAGTTTTTCGTAGGTCGCTTGTGCCAGCGCTTCTTCTACGTAATCGCTCAAAATAAAACGCGCAACCATTGTTTACCTCGCTTTACTCCACTGGTATATTTCTACCGTTCTATTATACCAGTAAACGCGTCTTCTCCGAACACGGTCTTGTACCGTTCCCCGAACGCTGCGAGGGTGTAGCTGTGCGTCTGCGGGCCGTGGGTTTCGAGGACATAAGTCGCGGCGAGCGCGCCGATTTGACCGCAGATGCGCCACGGCAAGCCCAGCGCCAGCCCTTTGATGAGTCCCGCGCGGTACGCGTCGCCGACGCCGGTTGGATCAAGCACCTGCTGCGGCGGGACGACAGGCACGACCATTTCCTCCCCATCAGCCCAGATGTGGGAGCCTTGTTCCCCGCGTGTGACGATGACGGCACGCTTCACGGCAGCGCGGATGGCGGCATCGCTCATATCGGTGCGATCCTTGAGCAGTTCGTATTCGTAATCGTTGACGATGAGGATATCCGCGCCATTGACGCCTTCCCACAGCGCAACGCCATCCAGCCGCACGACTTGCTGGCTGGGATCGTAGATGTAGGGGATACCGAGTGCCTTGCACTCCATCGGATATTTCTGCATCGCTTGCGGATCATTGGGTGAGACGATGGTGATGTCAACTGGCTCCGTCACGTTGTGGAATGAAAGCTCGCGGGCATAGGCCATCGCGCCGGTGTAGAAGCTGGCAATCTGATTCTGGTTCAGGTCGGTGTTGACGAAGAACGACGCAGTGAACACGTCTGGAATGATGGTGACGCCCGAGGTGTCCACGCCGTGTGCCTGAAGCCACTCGCGATAATCGCCGAAGTCCTGCCCCGCCGTTCCCATTACCACGGGGTGTTCACCGAGCAACGCCAGCGTGAAAGCGATGTTCGGCGCGCAGCCGCCGTACTGCTTGCGCATCTCGTCCACCAGGAAGCTGAGGCTTAGCTTGTTCAGCTTGTCCGGCTTGACGTGCTCCATAAAATCGCCCGGAAAGGACATCAGGTAGTCGAAGGCGATAGAACCGGTAATCACGATATTCATATTGAAACTCCTTGTACTAAATTGGTCGTTGGGTGGTTAGGTGGTTGGGTTGTTTGACCTACCCCCAAAAACAACCCAACCACCTATCTACCCAACCATACTTTCAGGTAAATCCACAGCACGCGCAGACCGGTGCGGATGGCCTTCCATCCTGCCAATCCCTTGCCCTGCGCTACCGAGCGCGGGTGATAATTGATAGCGACTTCCTCAATCTTGTGGCCGTTTTTGAGCAGTTTGCACGGCAATTCGAAGTCCA
>JBJYXQ010000160.1:0-2759 GCA_046260035.1 Anaerolineae bacterium | reverse complement strand
CGATGATGCGTTTGACGGTGTGTGACAGGTGTAGCGGGATGTCGAAATCCAGCAGACACTGGACATAGTTGCGGCTCAGGCCGGTGAGGTAGGGCATCACTTCGAGCACGCCCTCGACCTGTGCGCCCTCGAAGGTGAGTCGCCGCGCCATGATCATGCCGATGTCGCCGGAGCCGAGGATGACGAACTGCTTGCCGGGCATGTAGCCTTCGACGTTGACCCAGCGCTGTGCCGTCCCCGCCGTGTAGACGCCCGCCGGGCGCGGGCCGGGAAGCCGGATCTGCGCGCGGGTGCGCTCGCGGCAGCCCATCGCCATGATGATTGCGCGCGCCTGCAATTCCATCAGACCGCCGCGTGAACTCGTCACAAAAACGTGACGGTCGGGCGTCACGTCAAGGACCATCGTGTCCAATAAATAGTCAACGCCGATGGCTTTGGCCTCGTCCACGAACCGCTGCGCATAGCTGGGGCCAGGTAGGTCCTCCTTGAACGTTTCCACACCGAAGCCGTTATGGATGCATTGCAGCAGGATGCCGCCCAGTTCAACGTCGCGTTCGAGGACGAGGACATCGTCCGCCCCGCCTTTCTTGGCGGCGATCGCTGCTGCCAGTCCGCCAGGTCCGCTGCCGATAACGATAACGTCGTAAGTTGTTTTCATGTACGCCTCTGTGTAGGGGCGTAACACGTGATGCGTGATACGTGAAAGGCTGGTCACGCATCACGTATCACGCATCACGCTTTTGTTTTGCGATATAAGAATTCAGAACCTTCGCCCTTTTTGGAAATCTCCATTGGGGACTCGCCCAGCTCCCGCGCCAGGATGTCCACGACGCGGGGCATGTCGAAGCCGCCCAGGCAGCGTCCCGTACCGAGCCACGTACGGCGCTTGATCGCGTCGTAGGTGGTGGCGGGGATGGGCGCGTGGATTTCGGCGACGATCTCGCCCTCGGTGACGGTCTCGCAGCGGCAGATAACGCGCCCGTAGCGCGGGTCTTGCGCGATGAGCGCTGCCTGTGCTTCGCGGTCGAGGTGGCGGAAGACGGGGCGGGCCGGGCGGATGGGGTTCCAGTCCGCCTTCGTGTGCATATCCTCGCCTGCACCTTGTAACAGCGCAACGACTTTTTCGGCGATGGCGGGGGCGGCGGTGAGCGCCGGGGATTCCATCCCGCCCAGATTGACGAAGCCGGTGACGTTGCCGGGAATCTCGATAACAAAGTCTTTGTTATAGGGCACTTCGCAGTTCAGACACGGCGCGTTGCCGCCGGGGCGCAGTCCTGCGAACGTAGCGATCACGTCGCGCTGGCTGAGGCCCGGCACGAGCTTCTGTGCGCCCTCCCAGATTTCGTGCATCCCGTCGGCGGTGACGGCAACGTCGGTCTTGTCGTCGATCTCTTCCGCGTTGGGGCCAATCAGCGCGTTGCCGTGCAACGTTGCAGTGACGAGAATGCCCTTACTGACCTTACTCGGTACAGGGAAAAGCACGTTGTTGATCTGCACTTTCGCGCGATCCATCACGTAATATTCGCCGCGCCGCGGGGTGATCGTGAATTCCGGGCGTACCCCGGCTTTGTGCATTACCTCGTCGGCGTAGAGTCCGGCAGCGTTGATGATCCAGCGGGTGTGGAAGTTACCCTGGTTTGTTTTCACACCAATGATTTTATTTGCCGATTCGCTCTCCCAAATGAAATCCTCGAAGGCGGTGTTTAGGCGGAGTTCGACGCCGTTCGTCACAGCGTTTTCGGCGGCGGCGATGGTCGCGGCCCAGGGATCGCAAATGCCGCCTGTGGGACAATACAACGCGCCGCTCACGTCGGGATTGATGTCCGGTTCGCGCTCGCGCATGGCTTCGCCGGAGATAATCTCTGTCGGGACACCACCGGCGTCGCCGCGCCGCTTTAGTTCATCCAGTGCGGCTAACTCCTCAGGGCCGATGGCGACGACGTAAGTCCCCGTCCGCGCGAAAGGAAACTGCAATTCGGCGGCAAGCTGATCCCACATCGCGTTGCCTGCGATGTTTGTCTCTGCCTTGAGCGAGCCTGGCATTGCGTCGTAGCCGCCGTGGACGATGGCCGAGTTCGCCGCCGTCGCCCCCATGCAGATGTCCGATGCTTTCTCGATCCACAAAATGTCGAGATCGTAGCGCGAGAGCATGCGGGCGACCATCGATCCCACCACGCCTGCGCCGATGATGATGATGTCGTGTTGTTGCATAAGTTCCTCTTTAGTCCAAAGTCGTGTTTGATTTATAAGTCACTGCTTTTGATTGGCCGGGTTACACTTTCCCCTCTCCCGAATTCGGGAGAGGGGTCAGGGGAGAGGGGGTAGTTCCCTTACTACAAACCGCCCCTATTTGCCGTAGAACCTCATCAATATTGTTCAGGATCTCCTCGTTCCTAAGCCGCATCACATGATACCCGAAAGCCTCAAATTGTGCGGTGCGTTCAGCGTCTTCTGCTGACCTCTGCAGGTGAATAGGGCCATCGACCTCTACAACCAATCGGTATTCAGCACAATAAAAATCTGCAATGAATGGCCCCAAAGGATGCTGCCGCCGAAATTTCAACCCATTCAAACGTTTATTCCTCAAGTATTGCCACAACTTCTCTTCGGCAGGCGTCATTTTTTGACGCAATGCACGGGCGCGTTGTTGTACAATCGCTGAAGTACGAATGCGGCCTTTGTAGGGCATTGGCCCCCTCCCTGGCCCTCCCCCAACTTCGGGGGAGGGAAGAGCTACGCTTCTACCCAATCCAGCGTCC
>JBJYXQ010000159.1:5630-7690 GCA_046260035.1 Anaerolineae bacterium | reverse complement strand
CATCTCGATGAAGTCTTTGTGGTTCACGCCGGAAAGCGGACTTTCCGGGCAGAAGGGCACCGTGATCACGTCATCGAAGCCGGTACTGCTGGCGAAGCCGCGCTGTGCCCCCGACTTGCCAAAGTCGAAGGTGTACGTCCAGGGGCCGTTAAGGTTGATCCATAGTTCGCGCCGGAATTGCGGGCGCGGGTATTCCGGGCGTGGAATGGCGATTGTCGTTGTCATGCATTGTCCTCCGAATAATGAGTATTTATGTCTGTGATGCGTGATACTCGACGTGTGTCGCCCCTTTTAGTCGAAAATACTTCCGATCAGTTTCTTGAGCAGGCCGGCCGGTTTCTGTCCACTCACCCGTTTCGTCTGCCCGTTGATGACGACGGTATAGACGTTTTCTTCGTGACGGTAGTTGGCGATCCAGAAGGGGAGTAGCACCAGTTTGTAGGAAAGGACAGCCATATCGCTGGGGAATATCTGGAAGTTCTGGATGTTGGGGACTCTAGCTATTGCCTGCATATGCGCCGCCTTCTCCCCCTTCTTGAGTACAAGCTGCCGTGCCAGGAGCGAGGCGTCCGAAACTGAGATTTCGTAGAGTGCGGTGGGCCAGTTCGCCAGATAGGCGCTGTCGTAGGGTACGACTTCTTTGAGCAGAAATTTATCGAAGACGCCGATCAAATCTTGTGGCAGCGTGTGTGTTGCCGGGACGAGGACATCATCTTCGAGCATGTAGTAGCTGCCCTCGTGGATGCGTGTTTGAGATCCACCATACCCGTTGTTGTCCGGCTCGACACCGCTCCAGCGTATTTCTTTGCTGATGTCGAACGTCCAGGCTGGGAGATAGAGGCCGCGCACACGGGTGGTGCGAATCTGGTTACCTTTGACGTTTTTATTGAGCCAACGACGGAAAGTCTTTTCTGCTTCCTCGACCGTGACGGCAAAGGGGATGACGCCTTCGGGCTGTACGATTTCCCGGGTTTCGATTTCGATGATATGAGAAGAGCCACAGTAAGGGCAGTGCGTCGAGAGCTCCCTGGTGAGTACGAGTTTTGCCTGGCAGCCTTTGCACTGGAAGATGTGCATACCGGCGGGCAGTGTGTGACCTTTGGCAGTGGCGAGTGCTACAGCGAAGTCATGTTCCTTCACGAGCAGGCCATCTTTGAGTGCAGAAAAGATTGTCTGGTGATGACCGCAATATGTGCAGCGCACCGATGTTTCGCCTGGTTCGAACGCCATCACGCCGCCGCATTGCGGGCAGACGAAACGCCGGGCGTCGACCGGTTGCGGCGTTTCCGCCTCGGAAGCGTCAGCGACCTGGGTAGCGTCAGCGACTTGATCTTGGGCGGGTTGCTGATCCGGGTCGATGATGTCCTCCGGCTGGAGTCGACCCTCAAGCACAGCCAGGCCGCGCCGAGCCACCGCATTATTTGGATCGCAGGCCAACGCTTGTTCTAGATGCTCATGCTTTTCGGCTGGATCGTCGGTGAGTTCGGTTAGCCAGATGTAGGCTTGCGCCTTTTCGGACGGTGTTGCGGCATAGTCCCGCAGAAGCCGTTCCAGGTAGCGGCGTGCTTCAGCTTTGTCTCCAGCCTTGGCTGCCGCGATCCCACGGACAAGCTGGCTGCGAACATCTCCGAACATTGTCATCTCCTACAGTAATATGTGAGTGAAAAAATCAGCTAATGAGCGAGTTTACTTTACTCTAGACTCCCGTTATTATAGCACGACTTGGGGAGACATTCAGGGGCCTATCAGTCTTTCTCCTAGGACAATGTACCTCAAACTTTTGCCGGCCGCAAATGCGGCCTGAAGACTGGGGATATGAAGAGGATTTTTGCGGTTGGGCGCCGCTCCACCGCAAAAATCCTCCTAAAAACCGCTTTGGCGACGGAGTGATGCGTAAGTGTCTTTTGATTCTCGAAATGCCAAGACCTTGAGGAGACATTGCGCTATCACGAGAAAGGAGTAAATTCTCTTGGAACAAAGATATAGATCCGAAGGAAGAGAGTGATGGCAGATGTAGCTTTGATGGGCATCGATATAGGAACATCCAGTACCAAGACGGT
>JBJYXQ010000159.1:1192-5530 GCA_046260035.1 Anaerolineae bacterium | reverse complement strand
GATACGGTGAACCGCCGTTGGAGCACGCCCTTGCTCGATGCGCTCGGATTGGACGCGCACGTGCTGCCACCAGTGGCGGCGTCGGCGGCGATCACGGGCGGTCTGCTGCCGGAGATCGCCACGGCGACGGGCCTACGCCCCGGCACACCCGTCATCTATGGGGGCAGCGATCAAGCCATGCAAGCTGTGGGACACGGCGTCGTCGCGCCGGGTGTGCTCTCGTCCACGATCGGCACCGGCGGGCAGCTCTTTGCCTCTGTCGCGCGTCCAGCTTACGATTCACAACTGCGCCTGCACTGCTTCTGCCACGTCATGCCCGATATGTGGCATTTGGAATCGGCGATGCTCGCGGCCGGCCTTTCGCTCAAGTGGCTGCGGGATAATGTGATGCCCGGTCTCACGTATCAGGAGATCGCAGACGCCGCGGCGACCGTTTTGCCCGGCGCGGAAGGCCTGTTCTTTTTGCCGTACCTCGCCGGTGAGCGCACGCCGCACATGGATCCGCGCGCGCGGGGCAGCTTCGTCGGGCTGACGCTGCGCCACGGACGCGCCCACATGGCGCGGGCAGTGATGGAGGGCGTCGTTTTTGGAATGCGCCAGGGCTTTGCGTTGATGCTCGACCTCGGCGTGACGCCGGAACGCATCATCGCGTCGGGTGGCGCGACGCAGCACCCATTGTGGTTGCACCTGCAAGCGGATATGTTCAATCGCCCGTTGTACCAGACGCGAACGGTTGAGGCTTCGGCAGTGGGGGCGGCGCTGTTAGCCGGGGTGGGGATAGGTGTCTACTCGGACGTGGCGGATGCTGTCGCTCAGGCTGTGCGTTACTCCGATGTCGTGATCACGCCGGATCCGGACAACGTCGCGTGCTACGCGGCTCTTTCTGAGACGTTCGCTGCGCTCTATCCAGCACTCGCGCCGACGTATCACGCTTTGTGGAACTCTGTGTAGCGACGACTTCAGTCGTTCTTGTAGTATGAAAGCGACTGAAGTCGCAACTATCGTGACTACGCTAAAATTTGCTGCGATTCCACCAGACTCTCGTCGATTTCCCATCCGATGCCCGGTTGTTGCGACAGTTCGATGTAGCCGTTGACCGGTTCTGGCTTGCGGGTGAAGAAGAAGTCGTGCAGCGTGTTCCACTTGACCAGGTACTCTTGTATAGGGCAAAGGTTGGGGGGCTGGGAGGCGATGAAGTGAAGTGTCGCGTAAGTCGAATGGCCGTGGGGGACCACCTCGACGTCGTAAACTGAGGCTAGCGCGGCGATTTTGACGATCTCGGTGATACCACCGGCCCAGAAGATGTCGGGTTGTAATACGTCTTGTGCCCCTGCCTCCAGCAGCTTGTGGAAGCCCCAGCGCGTGTATTCATGCTCGCCGTTGGAGATGGGGTAGGGCGCGTGCTGGCGGATTTGCGCGCAGATGTCGTATTTATCCGGCATGACCGGCTCTTCGATCCAGCGCGGGTGGTACTCGGCGATGCGCTCCGCCATTGCGCGCGCGTACCGCAGATCCCAGCTCATCCAGGTGTCGAGCATCAGATCGGCATCAGGACCGATGGCCTCACGCACGGCTTTGACCAGCGCGACATTGCGCTCGATCCCGGCGGGGCCGTCGGCAGGGACGGCGCGGAAGAACCACTTCTGCGCGGTGTAACCTTTAGCGGCATATTCCCTGGCGCGCGCGGCAGCCTGTTCCGGTTCCACGGAAAAACCGAGCATGCTGGCATAGGCCGGGATGCGGTCCCGCGTAGGGCCGCCGAGGAGCGCGTAGACGGGCGTATCGAACCACTTCCCACGAATGTCCCACAGTGCGCAGTCCAGAGCGCTGATAGCCATCATCGTGACGCCTTTGCGACCGTGGACGGACGACCGGTACATCTTGTCCCACAGCAATTCCACCGCCAGTGGATCTGCGCCGAGGAGCAGTTCCTTGAAATCCGCCAGGATGATGTGTGCGATGGAAGGTGTAATCGGTCCTGCCAGGCCGATGATGCCCGAGTCGGTTTCGATTTCCACGAAGACCAGGCGAATCCGATACGTACTTTCGTCGAGTCGTTCTAGCCAGTGTACGCCCTCGGTCCGGTGCTCCGGATAGATGTCGATCGGGCGCGCGAGCCGTTCCTCCCAAAATTCGCCCTCAAAGGGCATAATGCCCGTCAATTCCCGGCAACGAATTGCGTCAATCTTCATCTGTGGCCTCCTAAAACAGTAGACGGTAGACAGTAAACGGGGTTTTTCTCCCTGTCTACGGTCTACCGTCTACCGTCTACTTAAAATCTAAAACGGCCGTGGTGCGATGCCAATCAGGTAGCCGTACTTGGCCTTGAACTGATCCAACGAGAGATTCGTCTGCGCTGCCATCTTGCCGAGGAGGATTTCGTCTTCAGCATCCTCAGGCGTGAGACGGATCATAAACTTACGTGCTGAGCGGAAGACGAAGGAATCGATGTTGACTTTGCGGACTTCCGTGCGTCCGGTGGAGGGGTCCATCATCTTGGCAAAGGGGATGGGCACCATTTGCCCTTGCTGGATGGTGACCGTTGCGTGACTGCCCTCGTCAAGCAGGAAAGTGACAGCAGCTTCACCCAGGCTGCGCGTGTAGTCGATATCGTAGGCGATGGGGTCGGCGCAGCGCAGTTCGTAGCCCTGGTCGATGTTGACAATGCTGGTGCTGATGCCGATGGCTTTGAGTTCCTTGCGCAGTTCGTCCTTAAGAATGTGCGAGAAGTCAACCTCTGACAAGCGGATATGGCCGTGCTCATCGTGCTCGACGTTTTCCAGACAGTCTAAGTCATCAGGACACATCTGCTCCACGACGCCCTCGGCCACCACCGCCACGCCATACGGTTTGTCGTCGGCTTGCCGTTTGACAATCGTCGTCGCGAGAATGTCCACGACTTCCTGCAGACGAATTTCACGGTCCTTCCACTCTTCGGGGATGAGGGTGACCGTTGCGCCGGAGCTTTTACCGATACCGAGCGCCAGATGGCCTGCCTTGCGTCCCATCGCCACGACGAGATACCAGCGCTGGCTGGTGAGTGCATCTTCCATCAGGTTCATCACCAGCCTCGTCCCCAATTCGCGTGCCGTCTCGAACCCAAAGGTGACGATGCCCTCGGGTAGTGGCAGGTCGTTGTCGATGGTTTTGGGCGCGTGAACCGTCTGGATTCTGACGTTCATATGCTCGTCTGCATAGCGCGCGACGCGATATGCGGAATAGGCCGTGTCGTCACCGCCGATGGCGAGCAGACAGTTGATCCCCGCGTCGATCAGTGTGCGGCTGCACGTCTCAAGGTACTCATTCGACTTGGTTGGATTGGCGCGCGAGGTGCGGAGGATAGACCCGCCGTCACGGTGAATGCGACTCACGTCAGCGATGGTCAACTGCTTGCCAACGATGCGACCTTGCATGAGGTACCTGAAGCCTTCGTACAGGCCGATGACTTCCATACCATTGACGATAGCTTCGATGGTGGCAGAGTGTATTACACCATTGATTCCTGGCGCTGGTCCCCCACCGACTAGAATTCCGAGTTTTTTGTTCCTTGCTTTAGCCATGATGTCATCTCCCCCTCTAAAAAATACCTTGAACAAATCCTTTTGCGAATAGGCCACAGTATAACGCAGGGTTGGAAAATCGTCAATAAAGCTCTTAGCAATCAGCAGTCAGCTTTCAGCCAGATATAAAGGGTGGTCTTTCTGTCTGATCGCTGACCGCTGAAGGCTAATGGCTGAAAGCTGATCGCTACCTTCCCATCCACCCCCCGTCGACGATCAGCGTAATGCCATTGACGTAGTTTGAGGCGTTGGAAGCGAGGTAGACGACCGCGCCTTTGAAGTCTTCCGGCGTCCCCCAGCGTCCGGCGGGGATACGCGCCAGGATCTGCTCACTGCGGACGGGATCGTGGCGCAGCGCTTCGGTGAGGTCCGTGGCGATGTAGCCCGGTACGATGGCGTTGACGTTGACGCCCTTTCCGGCCCATTCGTTCGACAGCGCCATCACCAGTTGGCCGATGCCGCCCTTGCTCGCGGCGTAACCCGGCACGGTGATCCCGCCCTGGAAGGTGAGCAGCGAGGCGGTGAAGATGATCTTGCCGTGACCGCGCGCCAGCATGTCCTTGCCGAACTCGCGTGCGACGATAAATTGCGCGTTGAGGTTGGTCTCGATGACCTCGTCCCATTTGTCGTCAGGATGGTCCGCCACCGGTTTGCGGAAGATCGTGCCGGCGTTGTTGACGAGAATGTCGATGGGCGGGCATTCTGCTTTAACCTGTTTGATGAAGTCGTACAGCGCCGCGCGGTCGGCGAAATCGCAGGCGTAGCTCTTGAATTTGCG
>JBJYXQ010000159.1:0-1092 GCA_046260035.1 Anaerolineae bacterium | reverse complement strand
GGTAGACGGTGAAGGGAAATCCTGTCTACTGTATTCCGTCTACCGTCTACTTTCCTGTCTTAATCAAAACTTTCATCAACTTCGGGTCTGCTGCGATTTGCTCGAAGACTGCGCCGAGGTTGGCCAATGGCTCTTTCGCGCTGACGATGCGCTCTAGGGGGAGGACGTCGCGCGCGGCAAGATCGATGGCCTTCTCGAAATCCTCTGGTTCGTAGACGCGCGCGCCGCGTAATTGCAATTCGCGCCAGAAGAAGCGGTGCAGGTCCACCGGGGGCGCTTGCGAGAAAATGGCGACGATGACGATGCGCCCGCGTGTGCGCAGCAGATCGGTCATCACTGCCGCGCCGGCTGCCGAGCCGGAGACTTCGAAGACCACGTCCGCACCCGCGCCGCCCGTGCGCTCGTTGACCAATGCCACCAGGTCGATCTCCTGTGGGTTTACCGCGTCCAGCCCGATCTCCCGGGCCAGGTTCACGCGGAACGCGTTGACCTCCGAGACGATCACGTTGGCACCGGCCTGCTGGGCCACCAATGCCACCAGCGTCCCAATCGGGCCGCCGCCGATGACGACAACGTGCTCGCCGGGCTGCACGTCACCCAGTCGCACATCGTGACAGGCCACGGCGAGCGGTTCGATCAATGCGGCCTTGTCCAGCGGTAAGTCATCGGGGAGGGCGTGCAGCGTATATGCCGGGACCGTCCACGATCCCTGGAGCGCGCCCGGCGTGTCGATGCCGAGGAACTTGAGGTTGTAGCAGATGTGCGAATGTCCTGCCTCGCACGCGGGGCAGTGACCGCACGGCGCTAACGGGCGCACGACGACGCGATCGCCCACCTGCCAACCCGTCACGTCCGCGCCGATCTCGGCGATGACGCCGGACATCTCGTGGCCCATAATCTGCGGCATTTTGACACGCTTATCCATATGCCCAAGGTAGATGTGCAAATCGGTACCGCAGATGCCGCAATATGCGACGTTGATGCGTACCTCGCCCGGTCCGGGCGTCTGCGGGACGGACGCCCCGGTCGTAATCGTACGGTTACCTTCGTAGTATGCTGCTTGCATAGAAATCTCCTTTGTGAGCTTTCAGC
>JBJYXQ010000158.1:0-8096 GCA_046260035.1 Anaerolineae bacterium | reverse complement strand
TTGGCGCGTTGCTTATACAAATTGGCACGAATTTCGCCAATGACGTGTTTGACTTTCGAAAAGGAGCCGATGCCACCGGGCGCACGGGCCCACTGCGCGTCACCCAGGCAGGTCTGCTATTGCCGAGCCAGGTGATGATGGGGATGCTGGTAACCTTTGGCCTAGCCGCATTGATCGGCGTATACCTGGTCAAGGTGGGTGGCTGGCCGATCTTTCTGATCGGTCTGCTATCGATCGCGTCGGGCATTGCCTACACGGGAGGTCCATTCCCCCTTGGATACAATGGACTGGGCGATCTCTTTGTGTTCTTGTTCTTTGGATTTGTTGCGGTGTGCGGCACGTATTACGTTCAGGCCGGAACCGTCACCAACGACGCGTTTTGGTCATCCGTCCCCATGGGCGCATTGGTCACGAACATTCTGGTAGTTAACAACCTCCGAGACATCGACAGCGACAGAGCTGCAGGAAAAAAAACGCTGGCCGTCCGGCTTGGTGCCCGCGGGGCACGGGCCGAATACGGGCTGATGTTGGTATTGGCTTTTGGTACACCAGGTCTGATGTGGCTTACAGGCATGAAGCCGCCGTGGGTGCTCGCAGCCGCGATAGCGTTGCCCTGGGCCCGCTCACCGCTGAAGCTGGTCTTGCATCAGCACGGTCACCAACTGAATCGCGCACTGGCAGAGACAGCGCGCTTGGTCCTTGTCTATGCGCTTTTCTTCTCGCTGGGGCTTTTGGCCGTCAAGTTCCTCCCAACCACTTGACACCTCTGTGGCACTTGCTATCGCTCCTGCCTTGTGCTAAGATGGAGTTGCACTGCGACCAGATCATTGAACGACAGTGGCATGAGGGCCGCCCATCGCCTTTTCACGTGCGTCCGTTTTTTGACTTCTCTTGGCCCCTATGCTATCATCCAGCCAGACCACTTGTCATCCTCTGACAGTCGGGGAAGAACACAACAATGAAAAAGCACACAGCAGTCCTCGGCGCCACCCTCGGCTTGGCTGCCGGGGCCGCCGCAGCGGTTTTCTACGCCCTCTTTCGCCGTCCCTTGGCTCAATGGGACGGCACTCTGCAGCTAAGTGGATTGAGCCAACCCGTTGAAGTGGTCCGCGACAGATGGGGCATCCCTCACATCTACGCCCAAGACGCCCATGATCTGCTCTGCGCGCAGGGTTTTGTCCACGCTCAGGACAGGTTGTTTCAGATGGAGTTCTGGCGGCGCTTGGGCTCCGGACGATTGGCCGAGGTGATCGGTCCACCTGCCATAGACGTCGACCGGTGGATGCGGGTCTTGGGTCTGCGCCGCGCCGCGGAAAGAGACGTAGCTCTGCTAGACCAAGAAAGTCGCTCCTTGCTGGCGGCGTACGCTAGCGGCGTTAACGCTTTCATTGATCGAGGCAAGCTACCTGTAGAATTCACGTTGCTGCGTTACCGCCCCGAGCGCTGGCAGATTACCGATTCGCTGGCTTTTGCCAAGTATATGGATTGGACCCTTTCGGTGAACTGGGAGGTGGAGCTGCTGCGCGCGCAGCTGATCGCCCATCTGGGACCTGAGCTTGCGACTAGCCTGGATGGCCCCTACCCTCCTGCCAACCCAACTACGCTCGCCCCCGACATTGACTGGAAACACATCGGTGCCGACGCCCTCTCCCGGGCAGCGGCAGCCCGACCGTACACCGGTCCGCCACCGCAGGCCGGTTTGGGCAGCAATAGCTGGGTGGTAAATGGCGCTCATTCTGACAGCGGTGCACCATTGCTGGCCAACGATATGCATCTCCTCCTTGGCTTGCCATCTATTTGGTACGAAAATCATCTCTGTAGCGACGACCGTGACGTGATCGGGCTGTCTTTCGCCGGCATTCCATCGGTCATAGCTGGACACAATGGGCACGTGGCGTGGGGCTTTACCGCCGGTTTCGCTGATACGCAAGACCTTTACCTTGAGCGCCTCAACCCGGACAACCCACACCAATACGAGTTCGACGGGGCCTGGCACGATGCTGAGGTGCTGCGCGAGGAGATCACGGTTAAAGGCAGCGCTCCGGTGGTCCAAGAAGTGGTCATCACGCGCCACGGCCCGATCATTAGCGGCTTGGTACCCGACGAAGCCAGCCAGCCTATCGCTTTGCGCTGGACAGCCTGGGAGCCTAACCCAATCCTGCGCGCAGTAGAAGGCTTTAGTCGCGCCCGCGATTGCTACGAATTCCACGCCTGTCTGCAGGACTGGGGAGGACCGGTTCAGAACGTCGTTTTCGCCGACGTCAAGGGAAACATCGGCTACACTCTGGCCGGGCGTATGCCGATACGCAGCCCTGGACACGACGGGCGCGTCCCGGTCCCTGGTTGGACAGGCGAATATGAGTGGCGTGGCTACGTCCCCTTCGAACATTGGCCCCACGTCATGAATCCGCCGGACGGGATATTGATCACAGCCAACGCCAAGCCTGTCGGCGAAGACTACCCATATTTCTTGGGAAACGCGTGGCTGGCAGGTTTTCGTGCCGCACGCATCAAAGAACGTCTGCAGGAAGCACGACCTTTTACCGTGGATGGTTTTTGCCACCTGCAGTTCGACCAAAAATCGGTGTTGGCCCGCCGCGTCGGCCGTCATCTGGCGAACCTCAAAAGCGAGCTGCTGGACCCCATCATCCGAATGTTCGAAGACTGGGATGGAGACTTGTCGGCGGACAGCCCTGTCGCCACGGTCTATCAGGTATTCATCCGACGGGTGTTGTACAACCTAATTGACAATATAGTGGGAGACCGTTCAATCGAGCCCAGACTAGCCGATCGCTTTGCGGGCAAAGGTCCGCATCCGCTGCTCGCCAGCACTAGCCTATACGGCTCTAGCGGCCGGGCGCTGATCGCACATTTGTTTGACAATCCCGATGCGCTGCGGTTTCAAGAGCGGTCATTTGATGACGTTGTGCTGCAAAGCTTGCATGAGGCGGTCGATTTCCTGCGCTGGCAGCATGGCCCAGACACGGAAAGCTGGGGTTGGGGAGGGATCCACCAGCTCACCTACGCGCACCCGCTGGGTCAAGTCAAGCCTCTAGACAAATTGTTCAATCGCGGCCCATACCCCATCGGTGGTGACGAAACAACAATCTGGGCAACCGGCGCCTCCTACCACAGTCTCGACAGCCAAAACATGGTAGGACCCGCATGTCGCTTTGTGGTGGATCTAGACGATGTAGACCGGTCACGGTCGCTGAACGCCCCAGGACAGTCGGGCCAGCCAGGCAGCCCTCATTATGCAGACCGCATCAAAGCTTGGTTCGAGGGGGACTATCACCCCATGCTGTACCGGCGTCAGGACGTGATTGCAGAGGGGGAAGGTACCCTACGCTTGCTTCCATAGGGCGTGTGAGAGGAAGATTATGGTTGGGATAAGCGATCTGTCGAAATTCGAACTGGTAGTTCACGCAACAGATGAGGCTGGGATCAAGGTGGGGGGACCGGGCGCCGTGCTCGATGGCGTGTTGAGCAGCGGCTCATATCTGCTGGGAGTACAGCGTACGGTTGTCGTCGGCCCCATGAACACGCGGGACGACGCAGGCATGGAACGGCTGGTTAGCGCAGGTAACAAACTCGACGTCCAATACTCATCCTATCACGGGCTCGACAAATTGGAGCCCCGTCTTTCAGCGGCGCTGGGAAAAATCGAGGCTAGCCACAACGTCCACATCCTTTATGGTCGTCGGGAATTTGGTGGTACGCCGCACGAGGTTATCCTGGTCGATGCTTCCCGCGCCGTCCCGGAAAAGCTCAACCATTTCAAACGCCGCGTATACGAGCGATTCGGCCTGCCATCAGATCTGTACGAGCACGAAGCGGAATACGCCCTCTGCATGAATGCGGGCGAACCGAGTTATCTTGCTCTCAGAACCTTAATCGGCCCAAGCCGCCATGGCGAACGCTTCATAGTCGCCCACAATTATCAGGGCTTGCCCCTGCTCTATTCAGCTATGTTGCACGACCCCGGACTCTACCATACGGTCTTCTTTGCCCACGAAGTGGCCACGATGCGCGCCATCGTGGAGAACAGTTATGGTCACGATACGATGTTCTACAACACACTGCGGCGCGCCCGCGCACAGGGTTTGTTTCTCAAAGACGTGTTCGGTGACCAGTCCGGCAACTTCCGGCACGCTATGCTCAAAACGGCAATCGAGTGCGACAACATACTTGCCGTGGGGGATTCCATTGTAGAGGAACTGCGCTTCATGTCCCCGGTTTTGGCTCAGGCGCATATCGATCTGGTGTACAATGGCTTGTCCACTGACGATATCACACCCGAAAAGAAGCAAGCGTCCCACGACCGCCTGGGACAATACGCCATCAACCTCGACCTGTTCAAAAAAGCGCCGGATTTCGTGTTTACCCACGTGACGCGCTTTGTGCCCAGCAAAGCACTGTGGCGGGACGTACGCGTGCTTGAATATCTGGATAGCCTATTGGATGCCAAAAGACGGCGTGCGGTGCTGTACGTTTTGGCCAGCGCCATCCCCGGCGGGCGCCGCGTCGCCGATGTTCACGAGTGGGAAAAGGAGTACGGATGGCCGGTCTCTCATCGTGACGATAACGGCGACCTGCAACGACATGAAGTGCCCTTCTATGAGCTCATACAAGCCTTCAACGCCACCGCAAAAGCAACGCGCATCGTCCTGATCAACCAGTTTGGTTGGAACCGGGAGCGCTGCGGCGAGCGGATGCCCGCAGACATGACCGACGATGATATTCGCTGGGGCAGCACCTTGGAATTCGGTCAATCTGTCTATGAACCCTTCGGCATCTCGCAGACCGAACCGCTCAGCTACGGAGCCGTGTGTGTCGTCTCCAATGTGTGTGGTTGCTTGGGTTTCATCAGACAGGTTTCCCAAGGCAAACTTCCAGACAACGTCATCACGGCAGATTACGTCACATTACCAGAAGGAATGGCCTTTGACGACCACCGCGCCACTCAAATCCTGGGGCAGACGGAACGCGACCTCATAGAGCGTGCCACAGCGGAGCAAGTCGCTCAAGAGATTCTACCTCGCCTTCCGACTGGGAAGCGAGCAAGACAAAAACTGCTGGCCCAAGGCCATCAACTCGCGCAACTTATGAACTGGGACGTTGTGGTCCAGAACCAGCTGCTTCCCGCGTTGGTGCGCGCGGCCAGCACGTAGGCAAAGGAGTATCCGGTGCCCAGAACTGTGGCCATGATCTTAGCTGGAGGCGAGGGAAAGCGCCTGAGTATCCTCACGCAGAAACGTGCCAAGCCAGCAGCACCCTTTGCCGGGAAATACCGCATCATCGATTTCACGCTGAGCAACTGCGTGAACTCGGGCATCTACAACGTCGGCATTGCCACTCAATATCGGCCTCGCTCGCTTCACGATCACATCCGCACCGGTCGTCCCTGGGACCTGGACAGAGCCAGTGGCGGCGTGACGTTGCTGCAGCCATATCTGGGTCGATCTGATTCCGACTGGTACCAGGGCACCGCCGACGCGGTGCGCCAGAACTTCGACTTTGTCCGGCGCACCAAACCGGAAGTCGTTTTGATCCTGGCGGGCGATCACATCTACAAGATGGACTATGACCCTCTAGTCAACTTCCATCGCGACCACGATGCCGATTGTACCGTGGCCGTGCGCCGTGTACCGCTAGAAGAAGCGTCTCGTTTCGGTGTGATGGGCGTGGACAAAGACTTTCGCATTGTCGAGTTTGAGGAAAAACCCGAAAATCCCAAGAGCTCGCTGGTTTCTATGGGCATCTATGCCTTTGGGCTCGATGTCCTTGACCACGCGTGCACCGATGACTTGAGAGACACTTCTTCCGAGCGCGATTTCGGCCACGATATCATTCCCCGCATGCTCGCCCAAGGCATGCGGCTCTTTGCCTACCCGTATGGCGGATACTGGGTAGACGTAGGCACGATCTACGCCTACTGGGAAGCGCACATGGAGCTTTTGAGCGATGAACCTGCATTGGACTTGCTCGACCGAGATTGGATCATCCACACGCGTAGCGAGGAACGCCCGCCGGTCAACATTCGCACCGGTGCGATAGTGAGCCATAGTCTCATCACGGACGGCTGCGTTATTGAGGGATCGGTCGAGTTTTCCGTGCTTTCGCCAGGAGTGCGCGTTCAGCGGGGCGCCGTGGTGCGTCATTCGATCATCTTGACCGACTCGGTGATTCAAGAGGGCGCCGTCGTCGACCGATGCATTGTCGATAAACAGGCAACGGTCGGACGCGGCGCGTATCTCGGCTGGGGTAGGGATTACGCCATAAACCCGTTGGGCAACTTGACTACTGGGATCACCCTCGTCGGAAAGAACAGCAAATTACCGCCAGGACTGCGCATTGGTCGCAACTGTGTCCTTGTGAGCGATCTCAAGGAAGAAGACTTTGCATCCGAGACCATCCCCAGTGGCGCGACCGTCAGTGCTATGACCGCGTAAACCATTTCGACCACTTTCTAACGCGGTTTTTATGATCCTCATACGCCCGTTTTACTTGTTCCTACTACAATTTAGTTAGAAAACACTCACAGGAAGGCTGGCTATGTCGCAAACCGCCATCACGGATCTACCACGCTTGGTTGAGTCACTTCCCAAACCCAGCCAGGATCGGTTTCAACGCGTTTTTCGTCTTAGCTGTACGACCGGTCACTTGACCGCACCACGGGTTATGAAGAGCTGGATTGAGGAATACTTTGGTTCGCTTGATGCCGTAACGACGCAGCAAATCGTCAAGCTGACCAACATCGTGACCTGGGAAGGCGCACTATACAACGACCTGCGTGCGCAGAGACCGATGGAGCCCCGCGATCACCACGATGTCATTGACATCATTCAGCAGAACGGAAGCGGACCATTTGGGCAACCGCTTGACGGCACACCAGAGGATACCTTTGGCCGCATCCGCGGGCGACACTCAATTACGGCCAGCAACATCGCCAAGTATGATGGTTTTCACGGCATAGTGATCTTCAATGAACACAATCCCCTCCACCTGGACCGGGAAGCGGTCAGTGACTATTTGGACACGGCGCTAGCCTGGGCATCAAAAGCACATTCAACTGACCCGAGCGCCCGGTATTTCTTCTTTATGTGGAATTGCCTGTGGAAGAGTGGCGCGTCCATCATTCACGGGCACGCACAGATGACACTTACGCGGGATATGCACTACGCGAAGGTTGAGGCGTTGCGTAGAGCAGGCGTGCTGTACCGGCAGCAGTACGGTACGAGCTATTTTGAGGATTTATATGCCATCCACGAGGACTTGGGACTGGCGTTTGGTCACGGAAGCGCCCGAGGTCTGGTCTACCTCACTCCGGTAAAAGAAAAAGAGATCCTCTTGATGGCTAGTCAAGTCAACGCGGATCTCAAGGAGCAAATCCATCGAGCCCTGGTACAGTATACGCAGAACCTGAACGTGCTCTCGTTTAACCTGGCGCTCTACATGCCCCCCTTGGAAGCGGTAGATGGCGAAGACTGGAGCGATTTCCCGGTTATGGTGCGCATTGTGGACCGCGGCGACCTAGGTAGCCGCGTCAACGATTTTGGCGGCATGGAGCTATACGCTCACAGCGTTATCGGCACGGATCCGTTTTTCATCGCCCAAAGCCTACAAAACGGGCGCTGAGCGTCCCCTCTCTACACATCTCCTAGATGACAGTGCCATCGGAAATGGCAGCCCCCTTGGGAATGATAACGAGGCCATCTCGAATGACATAGTTCTCTTCCTCAACCATTTCAGTTTCTTCACGATGAGGACGAATGACTACATTGTTCCCAATGCGTGCGTTTTTGTCAATGATGGCACCTTCGATCGTGCACCCAGAGCCAATCCCCACGTCCGGCACCCCCCTCTCGGGGTTGGTTGCGCGACGGTCCACATCCTCATAAAAATCCGCGCCCAAGATGATGGAGCGCGCTATGCGCACACCAGGCCCAATGATGCTCCGCAAACCAATGACTGAATCACTGATGATGGCGTCCTTGATTTTGCAGCCATCGGCTAGCAAAACCCGCTCCAGATGACAATCATCGGTGCGCGTACCGGGCAAATAGCGCGGACGCGTGTAAATGGGATGGTCTGGA
>JBJYXQ010000157.1:0-3333 GCA_046260035.1 Anaerolineae bacterium | reverse complement strand
CGGCCCTGTCGCAGTTCCAGGGGCAGGACTTGACGCCAGTGCTGGCCGATCCCGCTGCTGAGGTGCAGGACTGCGTGCATTTCACGTCCGAAGACGATACCTGGCCGGTCAACGGGCCGGGCTGCATCCGGGCGATTGTCGAGCGGGATTGGAAATACGCCGTGTACTATGACCCCTTTACCGGCGCCGAGTCGGAGTACGAGCTGTACGACCTGAAAAACGATCCCTTTGAGGTGATCAACCTGGCGCACCCGGAAAACTGGGATCCGCAGTACGCGGACGAGCGCCGCCGCCTGCACCAACGGCTCAGTGAGGTGATGGCCGAACACGGCACGCGCCCTCCTGAAATCCGCTGGCCCACGGCGGATGAGTTCGCGCTGGGCTTACCCTACAAAAGCAAAACGAAACGCCTCTACGCCCGCGACGTCATCATCGAAGCCCCGGTACAAGCCGTCTGGGATACCTTCACCGACCTGCCGCGCCTCGGCGAGTGGAACCCGCTTCTGATCGCCATCGAAGGCGAACTGGGCCTGGGGCAGCGGCTTCAAGTCCACATCGCCTCGATGCCGCGACCGTTGGAGGCCAGCGTCATCCGCTACAATCCACCGTATGAACTGCAGTGGCTGGATACCATCCCCGGTGGGGCGATGACCCCCCGCTTTGGCATCAAGCTGGAGCGGTTGGGAGAGAACCACACGCGCTTTGTTGTGCAGGAATCTTTTGAGGGCCAACTGGTGGGCGTTGTGGGTAAACAACTTGACCGCATAATGCCTTCACAGTACAGGGCGATGTGCCAAGCGCTTAAAAAGCGCGTTGAAGAAGAATTCCATGTTTGAAAAACTGTTTCCAAAAACAAGGGGATTATGATGACCAAACGAAATATCATCATCGGTGGGGTGCTCGTTGCTGGTGCCATTTTAGCTATTGGCCTGCAATATTGGCAGAAAAATGGTACCGAACAAGTCATCCGCCGCACGATCATTAAAAATCAAGAGCGTGCCGACGAAATGGCGGCGGCGTTGCAACGCACCGATCGCATCACCACCGTTTTGTGCGGCGTTGGCAGCCCGATTTCGCAAGATGGCGCGCAAAGCTGTACGGCCGTCTTTGTCAACGGACAATTCCTGTTGTTTGATGCCGGGAACAATGCAATGACTTCTATGAACACCTCGCAGCTTCCGCTTGATCAGTTGGACGCAGTATTCATTACCCATTTTCACAACGATCACTACGCGGATTTAGGTGATGTGATGGAATGGTCCTGGATTCGGGGTCGGCGTCACGTTCTACCTGTACACGGGCCAACCGGGATCACGCAAATCGTGAAGGGTTTCCGATCTGCTTATGAATTAGAAGAAAGCTATCGCACTGCCCACCACGGTGCGGAACTGATGCCGCCGGAGTGGGCGGCGTCTGAAGCGGTCGAATTTGCGCCGCCGACCCATGACACTGCGATTGTAGTTTATGAGCGGGATGGTGTCACGGTCAAGGTGTTTCGGGTCAGCCATCCTCCCATCGAGCCGGCCGTGGGCTACCGCATTGAATACGCGGGCAAGGTCATCGTGCTTTCCGGCGATACCGTGCGCACCAACTCGCTGCTGGAAGTCAGCCGTGAGGCCGATTTACTGGTGGCTGAGGTGATGAATAAAGAACTGGTGGAAATTATGGAAGCCACTTTTACCGAAATGGGGAATAGAGACCGAGCTGCCATTTTCTTCGATGTGCGCGATTATCATATGGATGTCAGCGATGTTGGCGCATTAGCGCAGGAAGCCAATGTCCGGCGATTGGCCCTGACGCATCTGGCACCCAGACCACGGTTTAAATGGCAAGGGCAGTCGTTTTTCGGGAACACCATCAAAGCGCTCTACGACGGGGAACTATTTGTTGGTGAAGACGGGATGCAGATCATTATCCCGGTTGAGTAATATTCCCAATGTGTGCATCTATGAAACCATCTATGAAGAGAATTTTGCTCATCATCCTTGCCGTTTTGTTTAGCGCAATCGCGGGCATCACACTGATTGTACTGCGTCCAGGAGACACATCACCCTCCTGTCAGGCCTATTACGCCGGGATGAAGAATCCTCCTGCCGCCGCGCTCACCTGGTGCCAAGCCGGAGAATACTTCTCCTGGGAATCCGTCCTGCCTGAAAACGCAGATTTTGAGGCGCTGAGTATTTTTCACGTTTGCCAGGGGAATCCAGACGATCCGGCAATTTTGATGATCCACGGCTACCCGACCAGCAGTTTTGACTACGTTGAGCTTGTGCAAGCGCTCAGTGAAGATCATTATGTGTGCGCCCTGGACACACCCGGCTATGGATTTTCAGATAAGCCTAAGGACGGATATGAATATTCCATCTTTGACGATGCCAGGTTGGTGGATGTATACATTCGTGACGTTGCCGGTCTGGATGAATTTACCCTTTTAACCCACGACAAAGGCGACAGCGTGGGTCTGGCGCTGTTGCAAATCTACCAGGCATATATAGAGAAACCCTACACCATTAACCACCACGTTATCACCAATGGCAACATTTACCTGCCCCTGGCGCAGTTGACGAGAGGGCAAAAAGCACTCCTGAACCCCACGTCTGGGCCAATCCTTTCATCCTTGCTCAACGGCACTATGCTGGCCAGCGGAATCGCTGAGCAGGTCTTTGCGCAACCCTTACCCCAAAGCGAAATTGATGCGTATGCTTCCATCTTCGATTATCAAGACGGGGTGAAAGTCCAACACGCCATCATCAAGTATTTAAATGAGCGTGCGAAAAATGAAGTTGCCTGGTTGCAGACGCTGGCAAGCAGCGACATCCCTACAACCATAATCTGGGGGGAATTAGATGCCGTTGCGCCGCTTGCCGTGCCCGATGACGTATGGGGAAAATACCTTGAAAACCGAGAGACGCCGGCTACGTATTGGCGCATCCCCTGCGCGGATCATTATCTTCAGGTTGATGAGCCCGCGTTGATTGCGAATATTCTGCGTACAACCCTGTCCAATGACCCGGCTACCGTGGCGATAGAGGGAGTAGCGTGTCAGGCGGTGAGAATTCATCCATCACCTTGAGCCGCAGTTTCGCTGGAAACTGCCGGGTTAGCCCCGCGCCAACCTCTTGGAGAAATGCGCCGGCAGCGTCTCCAAATCGAATGACATCATGCTCAGAACGAAGGCGTACAGACTCAGGCTGAACAGCGCTACATACACCAGAAACAGCGCGTTATAGGCCTTTCGAAAGCACATAGACATATACGTGTACAGGACGAATCCAAGCGTGCCGGTCAGCAGCAATCGTCCACGCAGCGAACCACGCCATGCCAGCCAGAAGG
>JBJYXQ010000156.1:7835-14749 GCA_046260035.1 Anaerolineae bacterium | reverse complement strand
GGCGCAGCCGTTCTGGATTGGCGCGCCAGGTCGGCGTGAGCGTGATCATCGGCAGATTGTAGGTCTTGCCAATATCGAGGTACTGCGTATAGATACGCCGGAGCGCTGTCCGTCCCACTTCCGAGTAAATCAGGCCCGCATTGGCGATGTGGGGATCAATCGTCGCTGCCTGGTCTCGCCGCAGCCGCTCGATGACAGCGCCTTCGGCAAGCACACAGCCAGCCTTCGCCAACGTCTGTACAAAGTCCATCAAGGCCAACCTATTTAGCCGTGCGCCACCGTGATGCCGTATTCCACCGCATCCGCCAGCGCAATCCAGCTTGCCTCGATGATATTGGCCGACGCCCCCACCGTGCTCCACCGGCGCGAGCCGTTCCGCACGTCAATCAACACGCGCGTGGTCGCTGCCGTGCCGGAAGCACTGTCGAGGATGTGAACCTTGTAGTCCGCCAGATCGAAGTCGGCCAGGTGCGGGTAGACCGGCGTGAGTGCCTTGCGCAGCGCCGCGTCCAGCGCGTTGACCGGGCCGTTGCCCTCGGCAGCAGTGTGGAACACCTGATCGCCCACGCGCACCTTCACCGTCGCCTCGGCGAGCAAGCCGCGCCCTTCCCGATGCTCAACGACGGCCATAAAGTCAATCATGTGGAACGGCGCTTTGTAGCCTTCACGCGAACGGAGCAACATCATCTCCACCGATGCCTCCGCGCCCTCAAACGTGAAGCCGCGATGCTCCAATTCCTTGATGCGCTGCAAAACCTCCGGCAGATGCTCAAGTTCTTCATGCGCGAGGCCCATTTCGTCGGCCTTGCTCAAGAGGTTGCCCTTGCCGGATAGCTCCGAGACAACGACGCGCGCCTCGTTGCCTACCAGCGCGGGGTCAATGTGCTGGTAGCTGCTTGGATTGCGGCGCAGCGCGGCGACGTGGATGCCGCCCTTGTGCGCGAACGCACTGCGCCCGACAAAGGGGGCGTGGCGGTACGGCGCCTGGTTGGCGATGGACGAGACGGCGCGCGCGGTACGTGTCAACTGCGGGAGACGACCTTCCGACAGCGTCGCGAATCCCATTTTCAGTTCCAGGTTGGGGATAAGCGTGCAGAGATTGGCATTGCCGCAGCGCTCACCGTAGCCGTTCATTGTCCCCTGAACGTGGAGAGCACCTGACTGCACGGCCATCAGCGTGTTCGCATCGGCCATGCCGCCGTCATTGTGCGTGTGGATCCCTAACGCAACGTCGGGGAAGTGCGTTAGGTTGGCGAGCCAACCGGCGACTTCCCCGACGATAGTGGCAATTTCCCACGGCATAAGCCCGCCGTTGGTGTCACAAAGGACGAGCAACTGTGCGCCGCCATCTACGGCCGCCTGAAGCGTAGACAGCGTGTACGCTGGGTCGGCCTTGTACCCGTCGAAGAAATGCTCGGCATCGTAGATGACTTCTTTGCCCTGCGCGATCAGATATGCGACGCTTTCTCGGATAATGCGTAGATTCTCCTCCGGCGTCGTGCGCAGCACCTCCGTGACGTGCAGCATCCAGCTTTTGCCGACGACGGTAACGACCGGCGTTTGCGCATCGAGCAACGCACGGATGTTGGCATCGTCCGCCGGCTGCGATCCCACGCGGCACGTGCTGCCGAACGCAGCAATCTTCGCCTGCTTCAGGTCCAGATCACGCACCCGCTCGAAGTACGCCGCATCCTTCGGATTCGACCCAGGCCATCCCCCCTCGATGTAATGTATGCCCAACTCGTCCAACAGCCGCGTCACCTTGAGCTTGTCGTCCACCGACAGCGAAATTCCCTCGGCCTGCGTCCCATCGCGCAACGTCGTGTCGTAAAGCCAAATTTGCTCACCCATACTCTTTTCCTTCTTTCACAAACATAAACGGTAGACGGGCCTTTTCTCGTCCCGTCTACCGTCTACTATCTGCCAACTACTTCTCTTGCAAACGCTTTCGCGTATACGGGACCAACCCTCCCGCCTGAATAATGCTCATAATGAACGGCGGGAACGGCGAGGTATGGTACACTTGCCCAGTGCGGGCGTTGGCAATCGTCCCGGCCTCCAGGTCCACCGTGAGCGCATCCCCCTTCTGCGCTCCAGCGACGGCCTCCGGGCACGCCAGAATTGGCAGGCCGATGTCGATCGCATTGCGGTAGAAAATGCGCGCAAAACTCTCGGCGATAACGCACGATACCCCCGCTCCCTTGATAGCCAGCGGCGCGTGCTCTCGCGACGACCCGCACCCGAAATTCTCACCGGCGACGATAATGTCGCCGGACTGCACCCCACTCGCGAAGCTCGTGTCGATGTCTTCCATACAGTGCTGCGCCAGTTCCTCCGCCGTGGACATATTGAGATAGCGCGCCGGGATGATGGCATCCGTGTCCACGTTGTCGCCGTACTTCCAAACTGAGCCTTGGAGCGTCATCGCGACACCTCCGTGAAGCGTGATGCGTAAAACGTAATTCGTAATTCGTAATTCGCTATTCGTGATTCGTTCATCACATCACCTCGTCTGGATGCACAATGGTTCCGGCAATGGCCGATGCCGCCGCGACCGCCGGGCCGCTCAGATAGACTTCGCTTTCGGGATGGCCCATACGACCGCGGAAGTTGCGGTTCGTCGTACTAACAGCCCGCTCGCCCGCCGCCAGGATGCCCATATAGCCTCCCAGACACGGTCCGCACGTCGGCGTGCTGACCACGGCTCCCGCCTCGATGAACGCTTCCACCAGCCCCTCGCGCAGCGCATCCAGGTAGACCTGCTGCGTGCCAGGAATGACGATGCAACGCACATCTGAGTGGACTTTACGTCCAGTCAGGATTTTTGCCGCGACGCGCAAATCCTCCAGACGCCCGTTGGTGCAGGAGCCGATAACGGCCTGATCGATGATGACATCCCCTGCCTCACTCACCGGACGTGCATTCTCCGGCAGGTGTGGGAAGGCGACTTGCGGCTCCATGTCACTCACGTCAATCGTAACAACTCGTGCATAGACCGCATCCGCATCCGAGGCGTAAACGTGATAGTCACGCTTGGCACGGCCTTCGACATATGCGCGCGTGGCCTCGTCCACGGCGAACAGCCCGGCTTTGCCGCCGGCCTCAATCGCCATGTTGGACATCGTGAAGCGGTCGGCCATCGACAGTCCGTCTACAACCGGGCCAGCGAACTCCATCGCCATGTAGAGCGCGCCGCTCACGCCGATCTGCCCGATGGTGTAAAGGATCAGGTCCTTGCCGCCCACCCAGGGTTGCCGCGTCCCTGTGTACTCGAAGCGGATCGTCTCCGGCACGCGCATCCAAATGCTGCCGGTCGCCATCGCAACAGCGATGTCCGTCGATCCCATGCCGGTGGCAAAAGCGCCCAGCGCGCCGTAGGTGCAGGTATGCGAATCCGCCCCCACCACCACGTCACCCGGCAACACAAGGCCCTGCTCAGGAAGCAGCACGTGCTCGATCCCCATACGCCCCACGTCGTAGTGATTGGGGATACCTTGCGCATGCGCGAACTCGCGCATCATCTTGCACTGCTCAGCGGACTTGATGTCCTTGTTCGGCACAAAATGGTCAGCAACGAGCACGACCTTCTCCGGGTCGAAGACGCGCTCCACGCCCAGGCTCTCGAACTCACGGAGCGAGATCGGCGCGGTGATATCGTTCGCCAGCACCACATCCACGTCGACCTCAACGAGATCGCCGGGATGCACCCCCATACTGCCGGGCACATGAGATGCGATGAGTTTTTCTGCTATGGTGTGCCCACTCAATTCGCACCCCCTAGTGGCCCTGAGGCTTGATGGGATACTGCGTGTTGTGGCCGTTCCGCAATGCCGAACGATCCAGCTCAAAGCCATCCCAGTGCACGGACCATCCGCGCGGTTCTGGGAACGACTCCCACAGGCGCCCATTGTGGCGCGATCCTGCGACGACGCGCGGCTTCACAGCGACTTCATTCTGATTAACTGTCTTCGTATCCATTGCATTTCCCCCTTTTGGCTGATTTACTACTTACCGGCTTGCTCTTTCACAGCTTCATGACGAGCGGCGATGAGACGATTGAGCGCAAACATATAGGCCTTGGCGCTGGCGGTCAAAATATCGGTATCGGCGCCATGACCGCTGAAAACGCGCCGGGCGCCGCCATTGACGGGCTTGTCGGCCTGGATGCGAATTGTGACCCGCCCCACGGCGTCGATGCCCTCGGTGACGGCCTGCACGGAGAACTCGATCAACTCGTTCGGCTCGCCGATGACGCGGTTGATGGCGCGGTAAACGGCATCGACCGGCCCGGTTCCGTGATCGGCGTCGCACACCACGTTCCCATCCGGCCCTTTGATACGCACCGTGGCCGTGGGAATGCTCTGGCTGCCGCAGCTCACCTGCACCTGCTCCAGATGGTACGTTTCCTCGAAGAACATACGCGCCTCATCGCCAACGATGGCTTCCAGGTCGCGCGTGTCCACGGTCTTCTTCCGGTCGGCGACTTCGAGAAAACGCTCGTAGACCTTCTCGAACTGCTCTTCTTCCAGGATGAGGCCCAATTCTGCCAAGCGGTGGCGCAAGCCGTGCCGACCGGAACGCGCCGAGAGGATGATGGCCGAATCGGGCACCCCTACGTCGCGTGGATTGATGATCTCGTAGGTCGTGCGATCCTTCAAAACGCCATCCTGGTGAATACCAGACGAATGCGCGAAGGCATTCACTCCCACGATCGCCTTATTTGGCTGAATCGGGATGCTGGTTAACTGGCTTACCAGGCGGCTGACCGAGTAAAAGTGCTGCGTCTGGATGTTCGTCTCCAGCCCGAAAACGTCGCGGCGCGTCTTGAGCGCCATCACCACTTCTTCCATCGACGTGTTGCCCGCACGCTCGCCGATGCCGTTGACCGTCACCTCGGCCTGCCGCGCACCGTTGAGGATGCCCGCCAGTGTGTTCGCCGTCGCCATCCCCAGGTCATTGTGACAGTGAACGGAGATGATGGCCCGGTCGATGTTCGGAACGTTGTTCCGGATGCCGGCGATGAGCGCACCGAACTCGGTGGGTGTGGTATAGCCGGTCGTGTCGGGGATGTTGACGACGGTAGCCCCAGCCGCGATCACGGCCTCCAACACGCGATACAGGTACTCCGGTTCAGCACGCCCGGCGTCCTCGGCATAGTATTCGACGTCCTCCACAAATTGTTTGGCGTACTTCACCGCACCAACGCCCATTTCCAGCGCACCCTCACGGGTCGTGCGTAGCTTGTACTGGATGTGAACATCAGAAACACCTAGGCCAGTGTGAATGCGCGGGTGCGCTGCGTCCTTCAAGGCCTCAGCGGCCGCATCGATGTCGCCCTGACGCGCGCGGGTCAACCCGCACACGGTGCAATTGCGGATTTCCTGTGAGATGCGCTGCACGGCGTTGAAGTCGCCGGGCGATGAAATCGGAAATCCAGCCTCGATGACATCAACCCCCATCTCTTGCAACGTATGGGCAATCTCGATTTTTTCATCAATGTTCAGCGCCGCACCTGGCGATTGCTCTCCATCGCGCAGCGTGGTATCAAAAATAATGACACGATCTTTTTTAATCTCAACCCCATCCTCATCCATAACGCGATTCTCCTCCTGAATTAAGAGTTAAGAGTTGCGAGCTAGGTTTGGCTTGGATTTACTTCAGCCTCATAACCCTTCACTCATAACGACCTTTCCTTGCTGCAAATAAACCCTGTGCGTGATACTCTCCGGCAATTCATCCACATCGTGCGTCACATAAATAAGCGTGACGTTCAAGTGTTGCCCGATGTTTTCTACAGTTCTGATGATCCGAGTGCGATTTTGCGCATCCAATCCCTGACATGGTTCATCGAGAACCAGCAGCTCCGGTGATTTGACCAGCGCCCTTGTCAACAACACCATTCGCTGCTCCCCTTCGGAGAGCGTCCCAAAGCGTGCCTCAGCATAACGAGCGGTATCCAGGCGCTGCATCCAGGTATGCGCGACTTCGTGTTGTTCGGCGGTACAGCGGCGGTAGCGGCCGATAGCGTCGAAAAAGCCGGAGCAGACCACATCGAAACTTGAAACGTGCCTGGGATAATACATGTGCAGCTCTGGCGCGATCCAACCAATGCGCTGCTTGATGTCCCAGATACTTTCGCCCGATCCACGACGTCGGCCAAAGAGTGCAATGTCGTTGGCGTAAGCCTGCGGATTGTCGCCCAGGATCAAGCTCAACAGCGTCGTTTTGCCCGCTCCGTTGGGACCCAGCAGCGCCCAACGCTCGCCTTTGCGCACCGTCCAGGTGATATTGTCGAGCACGCGGACGGTGTCGTAGATGATGGTCACATTGCGCATCTCGATCACCGGGCTATCAGCGAAATCCATCTCAACGGATCGAACGGATTTTAGCGGATTGGAATGATTTGCTGACCAAGTAGCTTCAGTAAAATCGTCGATCGTTTTCTGCGCGACCACCGTGCCCTCATCCACCGCCAAAACGTGCGTAATCCCCTCTGGGATATCTTCGACGTCCGTTGCCACAACGATGACGCGTAGACCGTCCTGCATCAAGGCCTTGACAATGGCACGAAAGCGCTTGCGGAAGTCCTGGTCGAGGCCCTCGAAGGGGTTATCCAGGATAAGGAGCTGTGGTTGCTTCAACAAGGCCCGCGCGATCTGCACTTTGCGCCGCTCGCCGTTGGAAATGGACACGAGATTGCGGTCGAGCAAACCGGCGATGCCGAGTAACTCAATGACCTGTCCTCTGCATGTCATAAACACTACCGGATCGTGATGCGTCTCGACAACTTCATAAGGATTGCGTTTGTCAATGTGCTGCTCCGAAAGGTACTCGGAAACTGTAAACGTTCCGCGTCCCTTGACGCTGTTCCATCGCATCTGGTAATACGGATCTTCGTAACCCAGGACGCCGCT
>JBJYXQ010000156.1:6361-7735 GCA_046260035.1 Anaerolineae bacterium | reverse complement strand
CCCGATCCGTTTGGCCCAACGATGGCCCACTGTTCGTCATCGCGGATCGTCCAGGATGTTCCCTGGAACATAATCCTGTCGTACACCCGCAAGGCGATGTTATCCAGTGTGATAAGCGGTTCTGTCTTGTAAATGTGCTGGCCCATTTGGTGAAATTTCAGATTTATTGATTTTAGATTTGTTGATTGGCACGTCGCTCGCAAGTAGCCACCAAATCCTAGAATCTAAAATATCCAAATCTAAAATCTAACTACTTCCCCCAATTCTCCGGACGCAAGGAACGCACTGCCGCGCCCGCGCGCCACATCTCCGATTCGCGCATTTCACGCAACTCCACTTCCAGCTTCTCCCGGTAGTCGGGCGCACTGTTGGCTTCGAGCACAATGCGCGTCTGCTCGCCGGAGACAACGCTTTCGTACAACCAATCGAAGACCGGTTCCACGGCCTTGCGGAACTGATGACGCCAGTCGAGCGCACCGCGCTGCGCGGTGGTGGAGCAGTTTGCGTACATCCAATCCATTCCGTTTTTGTCGACCAGGCGGATGAGACTCTGTGTCAGTTCCTCAACGGTCTCGTTGAACGCCTCGCTCGGCGTATGACCATGCTTGCGGAGCAGGTTGTACTGCGCTTCCATAATGCCTGCCAACGCGCCCATCAGCACACCGCGTTCGCCGGTGAGGTCACTGTAGACTTCGTTCTGGAAGGTGGTAGGGAAGAGATAGCCCGCGCCAATGGCGATGCCCAACGCAATCGTACGTTCTTCCGCGCGGCCCGTGTAGTCCTGCTCTACCGCGTAGCTGGCGTTGATGCCGCTCCCCGCGAGGAAATTCGCTCGCACGCTCGTGCCGGAGCCCTTGGGCGCAACCATGATCACGTCCACGTTATCGGGCGGCACTACGCCGGTCCGCTCGCTGTAGACGATGGAAAAGCCATGCGAGAAGTACAGGGCGTCGCCAGACTTAAGGTGTGACTTCAGCCGGGGCCAAGTCATCATCTGCGCCGCATCGGAAACTAGGTATTGAATGATCGTGCCGCGATCTACAGCCTCTTCAAGATCAAACAATGTCTCGCCGGGAACCCAACCATCGGAGACAGCCTTATCCCACGCAGCCTGATCCCCCTTCCACTGCCCGACGATGACATTAATACCGTTGTCGCGCATATTCAACGATTGCGCCGGCCCCTGTACACCGTATCCAAGCACCGCGACGACTTCATCCTTTAGGACCTCGCGCGCTTTCTCCAGGGGAAATTCCTCCCGCGTCACTACATCTTCAACGACACCACCAAAATCGATCTTCGTCATGTTCTCTTTCTCCTCGTGTTGGTTGTGAGTTAAGAGTTACGAGTAATAAGGAATGACAGATTACTTCT
>JBJYXQ010000156.1:0-6261 GCA_046260035.1 Anaerolineae bacterium | reverse complement strand
TTGTGCCCATTCCCAGATTTACCGCGCGCCATAGCAACGCGTCCGGTGCGTACCATCTCCACGATGCCATAGGGTCGCAGAACGTCGACCAATCCGTCAACTTTGTCTTCAGTACCGGTGACTTCGACCATCAACGTATCGAGCCCCACATCCACGACGCGCGCGCGGAAGGTGTCCACAAGCTGCATGATCTCGGAACGCATCCCGCCCCCCTCGGCATGCACCTTGATAAGTGCCAGGTCACGCAAGACGTTTGGCTGCTCGGTCACGTCCTCCACACGGATCACGTTGACCAGCTTATAAAGGTTTTGTGCCACTTTTTCGACGTTGGTACGGGTACTATCGACGACGATCGTCATGCGCGAAACGCCGGGTTGTTCGGTGTGGCCTACCGTCAGGCTTTCGATGTTGTAATTCCGGCGCCGGAACAGGCTAGCGACGCGTGTCAGCACGCCAGGTTTGTCTTCAACCAGAGCAACTAATGTGCTTTGCATCTTACTCCTCCTTCACGGCTTCATAGGTCGGGCGCACAATCATCTCGTGCAGCGCTGCACCGGATGGCACCATCGGATAAACATTCGCCTCTTCGCCTTCTTGAGCAATCTCGAACTCGATCAAAGCAGGGCCGTCGTGGGCACGCGCCTCAGCAATGGCCGCCCGTGCTTCCCGCCGGTTCTTTGCACGCCACGCGCGAATACCATAAGCTTCGGCCAGCTTCACGAAATCGGGATTCAACAGGTGCGTGGCTTCATAACGCTTGTCGTAGAAGAATTCCTGCCACTGGCGCACCATGCCCAGGTAGTGGTTATTGGAAATGGCAATGCGGATGGGCAGTTTCTCCTGCACAATCGTCGCCATGTCGTGCATCGTCATCTGGAAACCACCATCGCCCGCGATCATCCAAACTTCCTTATCAGGACACGCTATCTGCGCACCGATGGCCGCTGGTAAGCCGAAGCCCATCGTCCCCTGGCCCCCAGAGGTGATGAGGGAGCGTGGATTGTCGGTGGGATAGTACTGCGCCACCCACATCTGGTGCTGGCCTACATCGGTGACGACGATGGCCTGTCCTGCTGTGGCTTCCCAAATTTCGTTGATGAAGTGCGGTGCGACCAGGTGACCGTTTTCGGGACGGTTGATGATGTCGCGCTTGTGACTCTGCGCGCGCCACCCATTGATGCGCTCCAACCACTCGGCATGGTCGGCAGGAAAAACCAGTGGCAGCAGTTGTTCCAACACCTGGCGCAGGTCACCGTGGATCGGCACATCGGTCTTAACAACTTTGTTCAATTCGGCGGCGTCCATATCCACGTGAATCTTTTTCGCGGAAAGCGCATAGGCGTCCAGCCGCCCGGTCACACGGTCGTCGAAGCGCATCCCGAAACCGAGCAGCAGGTCGGCCTCCTGAATGGCATGGTTGGCAAAAACCTCACCGTGCATCCCCATCAACGCCAGCGCCAGGGGATGCGATTCCGGGAAACCGCCCTTTCCTAACAACGTAAGCGCAACCGGCGTATCTGTCTTCTCAGCAAATGCGCGCAACGCATCCATCGCACCGGACATGATCACGCCCTGCCCAGCCAGAATCACCGGACGCTCTGCCTGATTGATAAGCTGGGCAGCCTGTGCCACCAGATCGGTGTCGCCTTTGCCTACCGGATGGTACCCCGGCAAATCGACGGCGTCATCAGGCAGAACAAATTCAGTCGATGCCTTTTGCACGTCTTTGGGAATATCGATGAGCACCGATCCCGGACGGCCACTGCGAGCAATGTAGAACGCTTCGTGGATCACCTCGGCCAATTCTTCCACGTCCGTGACCAGATAGTTATGCTTGGTGATGGGTAGTGTGATGCCGGTGATGTCGACTTCCTGGAAAGCGTCCGTGCCGATGACCGGCGTAGAAACCTGTCCCGTAAAGCACACGATGGGAGACGAGTCCATCATCGCCGTGGCAATGCCGGTGACCAGGTTGGTTGCCCCTGGACCAGAAGTCGCGATCGCCACACCGACCTTGCCGGAGGCTCGTGCGTATCCATCCGCCGCATGCGCCGCGCACTGCTCATGGCGCACCAGCACATGATGGACGCCATAATCCTGCCGCGGGTGGTATGCATGCATGATCGCCCCACCAGGAATCCCAAAGGCGACCTCAACCCCTTCATGTTCTAACATCGCCCACATGATCTCTGCGCCAGTTTTCTTCATCAAAATCCTCCACAATTTTCTTCCAACAAAAAAGCCGCCCTTTTGGGCGGCTTCCGCTGGTTTTTTAGATATACTTCTGTTCTACTCTGGCCTTATCTTTGCCAACGCGACCGCCCGTGTGCCCCCGCTAAGGAGCACAATAATAACCAAGACAACTAGCAACAGCCCCAGCAAAGGGTTGCTGGGGGCCACGAGGGTGCGTATTGCAGTTTGGGCGCGTTGATCTGTTTTCATCATCAATATCAGTCTAAATTTGATTAGCTTTGATTGTACAACAGAACGTGAAATATGTCAAATGACACTCGCCTGGGATGACAAATGTCCCAAGCAGTAAAAATCGCAACCGTTGAACAAATTACGAGTCACGCATCACGTATCACGCGTCACTTATCCCACACCCGATCCGGCTGCCAGAAACCAAGTTTCGGTGTATTCCATGCATCGGTCGCCTCGAAGAGCCCGCTGAAATCGCGCAATTGCGCTTTGATGCCATCGTAGTTCAAGTCCACGCCCAGGCCGGGCTTTTCCGGCACTTTGACGTAGCCATCCTCCATCAGCGGGTCATCCAGACCAGTGACGAGGCTGCTCCAGAAAGGCAAATCGAGGCCATGGTGCTCCAGTGCGACGAAGCTCGGGATTGCCGCCGCCGTGTGCAGGTTTGCCATGAAGGCAATGGGCGAGCCCGCGAAGTGCAGCGCCGTGGGGATGCCGTAACGTTCAGCGTAGTCGGCAATCTTCTTGGTCTCCAACATCCCACCGGCCGTGAGCAGGTCAGGGTGGACGATGTCCACAGCGCGTTGCTCGATGAACTCGCGGAAACCATCCCACAGATACCAATCCTCCCCGGCAGCAATGGGGACTTTGACCGCATCGGTCACGCGCTTGTGCCCGGCAACGTCCATCAGCGGCATGGGGTCTTCCATCCACGAGAGCGCGTAAGGTTCCAGCGCCTCCGCCAATTTGATAACCTCCTTCGCCGTGAGATAGCCGTGCCCGTAATGATCGATGCACAACGAAACATCCCAACCAACTTCCTCACGCACCATGCCGAGGACCTCAGCCAAAGCTGCGATGCCCTTATCTGTCACCCTGACGACCTGACCAGAACCCGGCGCGCGCCAGCGTTGGCCCATCCCGTACTCGAATTTCGTCGGCTGGCCCACCATACCGCCTTCGATATCGTGCAAAGTCTGGATGCGCACATCGCATTTGATGAACGTGAGTCCCATCTTCTTGCGACCTAACGCGCGCTGTGCGTAAGCCTGGGGTGTAGCTTCGTCCGGTTCAGGCGTATCGGCGTAGATGCGGATTTTGTCGCGGTACTTACCGCCGAGAAACTGGTAGCACGGCACGCCATAGACCTTGCCCACCAGATCCCATAGCGCCAGCTCGATGCCGGAGACACCACCGCCTTCACGGCCCCAGTTGCCAAACTGCTTGATCGTGCGAAAAAGCATATCCACGTTGCACGGATTCTGGCCAAGCAACATGCTCTTGAATTGCAGCGCATTCTCCGGGTGCCCTGCATCACGCACCTCGCCAATACCATACACGCCCTGGTTCGTGTCGATACGGATAATCGGGTAATCATAGTTCGACCACACCACCGCGTAACGCAGATCAGTTATTTTGAGATCGCTAGGACGGGAATAGGTGTTGATCGCGTCTTCGACATGTCCTACGTGGGTTTCTTCTGATAGATTGTCGCTCACAGTTTGCCTCCTCGGAATGTAAAATCACAGGCATTATAACCCCATCCTTACTTTTTACCTATAGGATAACTGCGATGTATGTGGTATAATCTCGGTAGATAAAGTATGAATAAAGTTTGTTCGAAGAATATCTAACATATAGTGGTTTAGGTGAATGATGGTTACATTAACTCGACGATTGAGTCTTTGGAACGTACCACGGACACGGACGCGCCAGTGCATCAACGCCTTGCAACAGGCATTAGCACATCGCCGGCTTGATATGGTATTTCAGGCTGCACTCACGGTACCGTTTGATAATGCGTCGCGCTTGGTCTTTTTCAGCGACGCTCACCGCGGCGACAACAGCCGTACAGATGCTTTCCGCGCTAACGAACCGCTTTTTTTGCACGCTCTGCGCCACTACTTCGATCAGGGGTTTACCTACATCGAGGTCGGAGACGGGGACGAACTGTGGAAAAATCGCCGTTTCGATACCATCCAGAAAGCCCATGCTCAGGTCTTTGCGTTGCTCCGCCGTTTTGCCGAGGCGCAGCGGCTGCATCTGCTATTCGGTAACCACGACATTGTCGGCAATCGCCGCCAGCCGGTAAACAAAGGCGGGTTGATCGCGCACGAAGGGTTGGTCCTGCAGCAGCGACACAATGGACAACAGATCTTCGTCACCCACGGCCACCAGGCCGACGCCAAAACTGATCTCTTCTATCAGATCAGCCGGATGGCCGTACGAAATGTCTGGCGCCGGTTGCAACTTATGCACCTGGCCCCGGTTTCCTGCCGTGATGGGGAAGAAAAGACGCCGCGCCCCTACGAACAGTTCCTGACGCGCTGGGCGACAAAGCGGCAACAGATCCTAATTTGTGGGCATACACACCGCCCGGTCAGTGCAGCATATGGGGAAGCGCCCTACTTCAATACCGGCTATTGCCTCGCGCCAGGAATCCTCACCGGGTTGGAAATCCAGCACGGTGAGATCGGCCTGGTACGCTGGCGCGCAACGCCGCATAGCACAACGCCCTTCCAACGGGAGATTTTGAGCGCGCCGCGACGGCTAAAATACTTCTGGTAAGATAAATTGACACGCCTAAAGATGCACCTATACTACTTGTGATGTTCCACAAGTCGATAGTGCTGCATCAATGAACACCATAACAATTCTCACCACCAAACTCTACATTCCACCACCGCACGCAGCGTGTGCGGTCCGTGCCCGGCTGCTTGAGCAACTGGATGCCGGTCTACGTCTTGGACACCGGTTGCTCCTGATCTGCGCTCCAGCCGGCTTTGGCAAAACCACCCTCCTCAGCGAATGGATTGCTAATTTTAGATTGCCGAGTTTGGATTTTGGATCGGAAATCCCCGCAGGTAGCACAGCTCCAAAATCGTGTTGGATTTCTCTAGATGAGGATGATAACGACCCCACCCGCTTCCTTATGTACCTGCTCGCTTCGCTGGAGACGGTCTACCCGGATATTGGCGCAGATGCGCGGGCAATGATCCAACCGCCGCAGCCACTCCAGCTCACAGCCATCCTCACGCTATTGCTCAACCGCCTCGCTGCAACGCTATCAGACAAGAACCTGATACTGGCGCTCGATGATTACCACGTCATCGAACAGCCGGCCATCCACGACATGGTCGCATTTCTGCTCGACCACGCGCCGCCGCGCATGCACCTGGCGATAGCCACCCGTGTGGATCCGCCCCTGCCCCTGGCGCGACTGCGCGCCCGTCGCCAACTCACCGAACTGCGCGCCGCCGACCTGCGCTTTACGGCAGATGAAGCCACGACCTTCCTCAACCAAGTCATGGGACTGAACCTCGCGCCAGAGAACATCGCGATCCTTGCCACTCGCACAGAAGGCTGGATCGCCAGCCTACAACTGGCTGCCATCTCCCTACAACGCCGCGACGCGGCGGAAGCTGCGACCTTCATCGCGGCGTTCAGCGGCAGCCACCGGCACGTCATCGACTATCTCACTGAGGAGGTATTGGCACAGCAGCCCCAGGAGATCGTCGAATTTCTCTCACAGACGACTATCCTCGACCGCCTGAACGCATCCCTGTGTGACGCCGTGACCGAACGCGTTGATGGAGAGCGCCTGCTGCGTCAGCTGGAGCAAGCCAATCTGTTTATAGCACCGCTGGATGACGAACGACAATGGTACCGCTATCATCGACTCTTTGCCGATTTCATGCGCAACCGTATCTACAACGAAACGCCGGAACTGGCCAAAACCCTGCACCGCCGTGCCGCCGCCTGGCACGCCCAACACGCGATGCTGCCCGAAGCCATTGGTCATGCGCTACGCGCCGCCGATTTCGAAGCCGCCGCGCAATG
>JBJYXQ010000155.1:0-2059 GCA_046260035.1 Anaerolineae bacterium | reverse complement strand
CAGCGAACGCAACGAATTGATGCGGCAGCCCGGATTTACCCGGCGCGGTCGCCAGCAGGGGCTTCTTTGACCAACTGATCGCGGATCGACAGCAACTCCTGCCGGCGCTTGGCGTCGGTTTTCGGGTAGTGCATTTTGAGCGAAGTGAAAGTATCGAGAATAATCTTTGAAACAATTAGCCGGGCGTTCTTCTTGTCGTCGGCGGGCACCACATACCAGGGCGCAATTCTGGTGCTGGTTGCGCCCAGGCACGCCTCATACGCCTGCATGTACTGTCTCCAGAATCTCCGCTCTTCGATATCGGCAAGACTGAACTTCCAGTTTTTTTCCGGTTCGTCGATGCGATCGAGAAAGCGCTTGCGCTGCTCTTCCCGCGAAAGGTGAAGGAAGAACTTGATAATCCGTGTACCATTACGGTGGAGATGGTTCTCCAGGTCCACGATGGAACGATAGCGCTCCTGCCAGATGGTTTCTTCGTCGAGCGTCTCATCCGGCAATCCCTGGCCGCGCAGAATCTCCGGGTGGACACGCACAATCAGCACCTCTTCGTAATAGGATCGGTTGAAGATGCCAATCCGGCCGCGTTCCGGCAGAGACCGAGTGGTGCGCCACAGGAAATCGTGCTCCAGTTCCGTGGCGCTCGGATGCTTGAAGCTGAATACCTGGCAGCCTTGTGGGTTGACGCCGGACATGACGTGCCGGATAGCGCCATCCTTGCCGGCGGCGTCCATGGCCTGAAAAATAAGCAACACCGCATAGCGGTTGGATGCGTAGTGAAGGCGTTGCAGCTCACTTAGCTCCTCGACGTGTTCTTCAAGGTATTTTTTGTACTCTTTTTTTGACTTGTACGCTGGTTCCACCAGCGTCGGCCGCTTCTTGAGGTTGACCTTTTCGCCCTCTTGAACCTGGAAATCCTCTGATTTGATTTTCATCTTTTTGCCTCGTTGTCACGCGCTTGTGTGAGTTGCGGTTAGTACACAGGGGGTTCAGGAAGACGTTGACGCGACCTTCGCCTGTTCCGTCTAGTCTTTCCGTATCTCGCGCTCCGCCTCAAGCCAATCCTGATCCGCATGACCATCGCGGTGGCCTCGTTGCTCGTAGAGTTCATAGGCGCGCCTGGCAATCTGCGGAGTCACATCGGCAGGTGCCTTGCCCAACAGGGGTCCGGCTGTTGGATCGAACACCCGATACGCGAAGAGTTTCACGCGGTCGCTAACGAGGAACCACACCAGCGCATAACCCCAGACGAACAGCGCCCAGCCCCAGCCGAGCGGTGTCATAAACACCCCGTAAACCGCGATCAGCGTCGCCACCAGTTGCGTGCCGAATACCGCCAGCAGCAAGATCCGCGCGGGGCGTATGGACCAGAACGGGCCGCGCGTGCGCGTCAGGAAAATCGTCAGGTGTCCTGCCACGGACAGTAGCAGGTACATCAGTGTCTGGATGTGCGCGCGATCGAGGTGATAGACACGCTCAGCGAGGTAAAACAGGCCAAACGCAGCCACGGGTCCCACGACGCCCAGTATCGTGGCGACGCCCAGCACCAGGCGCATGTTCCAGGCCTCGGGCTTGTCCTGGTAATGAACGTTGTCATAGGCGATAGACAGGATTGCTCCGTCATTGAGCAGCGCCAGCATCACGATCATCACCGCCGTCAACGGATAAAAGTTGAAGATCAGGATCGCCAGGGTCATGAACAGCAGCACGCGCAGCGTCTCGGCGATGCGGTAGATCGCGTAGCTGTTCATCCGCTGGAAGATTTTGCGGCTCTCCCTGATCGCGTCTATGATCACCGACAGACCGGGTGTCATCAGCACGATGGACGCCGCCGCGCGCGCCGCGTCCGTCGCGCCCGAAACGGCGATGCCGCAGTCGGCCTTCTTCAGCGCGGGGGCGTCGTTCACCCCGTCGCCCGTCATGCCGACGATGTGGCCGCGTTGCTGCAGGACGTCTACAATGTGGAACTTGTGTTCGGGAAACACCTGGGCGAAACCGTCGGCTTTCTCGATGGACTCCGCCAACTGCGCCGTCTCGTGATGCTTCGTGTCGCCGAAGCCGC
>JBJYXQ010000154.1:0-3506 GCA_046260035.1 Anaerolineae bacterium | reverse complement strand
GAGGGGATGCCCGCCAGCCGCGCGACGTGGATGCCGTAGGAGCGATCCGCGCCGCCGGGAACGACTTTGTGAAGGAAGACCACGTCGTGCCCCTCTTCTGCGACCGCCAGGTTGAAGTTGCGCACGTGCGGCAGGTGCTCCTCCATCTCGATCAACTCGTGGTAGTGGGTGGCGAAGAGCGTCCGCGCGCGGCGTTCCGGATGGTTGTGCAGGTATTCGACCACCGCCCAGGCAATCGCCATGCCGTCGTAGGTGCTTGTGCCGCGCCCGACTTCGTCCAGGATCAGCAGGCTCTGTGGTGTGGCGTGATTGAGGATGTTCGCCGTTTCCACCATCTCAACCATAAACGTGGATTGTCCCGCCGCCAACTCATCGGACGCGCCGATGCGCGTGAAGATGCGATCCACCACGCCGATATGTGCCCGCTCCGCCGGAACGAAGCTCCCGATTTGCGCCATCAGCACGATGAGGGCATTCTGCCGCAAGAAAACCGATTTACCGGCCATATTCGGCCCGGTGATGATGTGGATGCGGCTTTGTTCATCCATCCCCAGATCGTTGGGGACGAATGGATCGCGCTGCGCGTGTTCCACGACGGGATGCCGCCCGCCATCGATGGCGAACACCGGCGCGACCTCGAACGTGGGACGGACATAGTGCTGCCGTACGGCGACCTCGGCTAGGGATGCTGCCACGTCCACGCGGGCCAAGGCTTGCGCCGTCCCCAGCAGTGCTTGCGCCCGCATCGCAACACGCTCGCATATCTCGCGGAAAAGGCGCGATTCCAGTTCGGCGATGCGCTCCTCTGCGTTGAGCACCAGGCTCTCGTACTCTTTCAGTTCCGGCGTGATGTACCGCTCGGAATTGACCAGCGTTTGCTTGCGGATGTAGTGGTCAGGCACGAGGTTGACGTTGGCTTTGGTCACTTCGAGGTAATAGCCGAAGACTTTGTTGTAGCCCACCTTGAGGCTTTTGATGCCGGTGCGCTCACGTTCTTTGCCTTCCAGGTTGGCGATCCAGTCGCGGGCATCCTTCGTCGACAGCAGGATGCCGTCGAGTTCGGCGGAGAACCCTTGGCGGATCAATCCCCCCGCGCTGACCTGTGCTGGCGGTTCGTCCACAATCGCCTCCGCGATCAGTCCCGCGGTCTCTGGCAGTGCATCCAACCCTTCCAATAGCGCCGCAAATCCACTCTCCGATTCGCTGATTTGCGCATTCGCTTCCGCCAGCGCCTGCTGCACCTTTTCCCGCAGTTCCGGCACGGTCTCCAGCGTCGCGCGGATGCCAGTGAGGTCGCGGGGCGAGGCGCGCCCGGCGAGCACACGGGTTGTCATACGTTCCAAATCGGGGATGTGCTTGAGTGCCTGGCGGACGTGCGCCCGCAGGATGCCATCATCTACGAAGCCCTGCACCTGATCCAGGCGTATTTCCAGTTCGGCGATGTCCAGCAGGGGCTGTGCCAGCCGTGTACGCAGCAGCCGTCCGCCCATCGGTGTGCTAGTCGCATCAATGACGCCCAGCAGCGAGCCGCCTTTTTCGCCGCGCAGCGTCTCCGAGATCTCGAGATTGCGCTGTGTCGAGGCGTCGATGCCCATAAAGCGGTCGGTGGCGTAGGTACTCAATCCTGTGATCTGTGGCAGCAGGCCTTGTTGCGTCTCCTGGAGATAGGAGAGCGCCGCACCCGCCGCGCGTATCGCCAGCGGTTTGCCTTCACAGCCGAACCCTTGCAGTGTCCGCGCGCCAAAGTGTTCCAGTAGCGTTTGCCGCGCGGCGGTTTCCTCGAAACGATAGCCGGGCCACGGCGTGACATTTTTGGTGACCGATCCCGCCAGCACTTCTTCCATGCGTGTCGCCGGTTGGTCGGGATCGCGCTCCTTCCATGAGCCGACTTTGGGAAACAACACTTCGCGGGGTTGCAGGCGGGCCAGCTCCTGCCGGGCGGCGTTGAGAATGCCGCCCGCGTGGTCGCCGTCTTCTTCGAGCTGTGTGGTGGCAAATTCGCCCGTCGATATCTCTGCGTAGGCCACCCCGGCGCGTTTGCCGTCGATGATGACGGCGGCAAGGTAGTTGGAGCGCTTTTCATCCAGCATCTCCGGTTCGGTGATGGTGCCGGCGGTCACCACGCGCTCGATGCGGCGTTCCATTGGCCCACGACCGGTGGGTTCGCCCACTTGCTCGGCAACGGCAACGCGATAGCCTTTCTCGATAAGGCGAGCGATGTAGCCTTCGACGGCGTGATGGGGCACACCTGCCATCGGCACGCGCTCGCCCTTTGCTACAGGCCGCGAGGTGAGGACGAGGTCGAGCTCGCGCGCGGCGGTTTCCGCGTCTTCATCGAAGGTTTCATAAAAGTCACCCAGACGGAAGAAGAGAATTGTGTCTGGGTAACGGGCTTTCAAATCCAGGTATTGTCTGCGTATTGGGGTGGTCTCTTTGTCACTCATATGCAGAATTATACTCGGGAGCGGGACAAGAGGCAAGGTGTGTGTTTCACTTTTGGGGCAAAGCGGGTGTCGCGCGCACTTCCTAGCTGATCAATCAACCTAACGCCCACGATTGGGCGGCGTGAAACACACCTGGGCAGTTTTGGCGCAGCCGGATGAGGCCCAGGTAACGTCTGGCGCGCCAAAACTTCGGACCTACGTTGGTAGTTGCGGGCTAAGGTGCGGCACAACTCGCCCCAGAACTGAAATATACCCGAGACAAGAAGTAAGATGCAGGATGCAAGACAAAATCCTGCATCCTGCATCCTGCATCTTGCAACCTTGAAGCTAGGATTCAACCATGATTTTCAGATTGTGTAGCGTCTTTTGTGCTAATTCTTCAAATCCTTTGACGACGCGGCCTTCCGCGATTTTCGCCGCGCCTTGTAGCTCTGCTTCGATGCGGAACGTGAGTTTTGTCCGCGTTCCCATATTCAGGTAATGCCACTCCATAAAACCTTTGGTCACACCAGGGCTGTGAAAATCACCGCGCCAGCGCTCGCCAGGAATCGCCTCGGTGATTTTTAGCCGGGTCGGGATTTCGATTTTAGCGACGGACATTGTCACGGTAACTTCGGTACCGGTGTCGCCATTACCGTTCAAGACTTTTGGTGTCGATGTGCCCTCGAACCATTCGGGCCAACGGCTCGGTTCTTTGACCATTTCCCAAATCTTTTCGGGTGGAGCGCTCAAGTTGATGCTCTGTTCCGTAGATGGCATGGGTTACCTCCTTAAGGACAACATTATTCTAACTTTTTTCAAACTATATTAGTCCTATCATATACCATCTTATTTTGCGAGGCAATAGTAAAATGGTCCTATTTCAGGGTTTTATCATTCTCGCTTCGAGGGGAACGCCAGTTCCCCGCTTATGCGGAGATATGTCATAAGACGCGGATCTGGCGATCCGCTCCAAGCAAAAAACGAAGAACTATGACGAGAATGATAGAGCCCTGGGTCCTATTTGGCGATCATCGGCATCCAGATACTGTGCTCTTTGCCGAATTCGATGGCGGATTCGTA
>JBJYXQ010000153.1:0-7394 GCA_046260035.1 Anaerolineae bacterium | reverse complement strand
GAGGGATCGCCACGCCAAAAGCGCTCGAAGATGCGGGGCAGATCGGCTTCTGGCACGCCGGGACCGTTATCGACGATGGCGACTTCAACGCCATCCTGTGTGGCCCGCGATGTAATCTGCACGGTTCCGCCGGCTGCACTTGCGTAGCGCACGGCGTTGCTGAGGATGTTACCGACGACTTGCGTGAGGCGTTCATAATCGGCGTAGACCGTCAGGGACTGCGGAGCGGGAGTACAGATGAGCTTCAACTTTCTCTCGGCGAACGATTCGCGGTAAGCTTCCGCCGCGCGTTCCAGGAGCGCGTTCACGTCCACTGGCTGCCGTTCCAGGTGCAATTCGCCAGCGTCGGCGAGTGCCAGCGTGCGCAAGTCGCCCACCAGGCGGTTGAGCGTACGTACCTGGTCCAGGGCCGGTTCGATGTTGTCCGGCGTCGGTTCGTAGACGCCGTCGGCCAGTGCTTCCAGCGTTCCCTGAAGCACAGACAACGGGTTGCGTAGCTCGTGAGCGATGTCGGCGGTTTGGGCGCGGCGCGCATCCTCGACGCGTTTGAGACTGGCGGACATCGCATTGAAGGTCTGAGCCAGATCGGCAATCTCGTCATGCCCTTGCACCGGCGCGCGCGTATCCAAATCTCCCGCTGCGACTGCCTGGGCTGCCTGGGTCAAACGTCGTACTGGCGCGACGATGCTGCGCGTCAAGATGCCGGCAAGCAAGAGTGCCGCAACGAAGGCCACCAGGCCGCCTAAAAGCAACGCGCTTCGCAGTTGTGTGAGGTAACGCTCTGCCAGATCATCCAATTGCGTCGCGCCAGCTGCTTCTCTACCAGGCAGCAAATAACCGATGGTCTGTTCGCCATCTCTGATGGGTAAAGCCTGTTGTTGTTCCGCCGTGGTGAACTTTCCTGCCGGGGTTGCGGTGGAGTCAGCGATGACGCGTCCATTGGCATCCGCGACGCGAAAATCCCACGTGACCATGCCGCCACTTGTAGCGTTGCCACCCATTGTATTGCCGCCGGTTGTCCCGCCGCGCCCACCGCGACGGCCAGGCATAGCGACCAATGTCTCCATTTGTTCCTGGAGCCCATCCCATGAACCATTTTCGGCGTAATACGTGGCAAAAGTCTGCGCCAGCGTCTGTGCACGATTGCTATAGAGGATGTTGTAAGAGCGGAAGTCGCTTGTGGCACGTTGTCCAACGAGAAGGGCCACGGTCAGTACCGCGATCAGAATTACCACGGCAAAGGCCAGTAGCCCCTTCTGGTAAAGATTCATGGCTTACAGATCTTCCAGTCGGTAGCCCACGCCGCGCACGGTAGTGATATACCGGGGATTCGCAGGGTCGGGTTCCAGCTTGTGGCGCAGATTTTTTATGTGTGCGTCGATGGTGCGTTCGTAAGCCTCGAAAGCGACGCCTTGCACGGCTTCCAGCAGATCAGCGCGGGAGAAGGCGCGACCTGGCGCGCTCATCAACGCCGCTAGCAGATCGAACTCTGTCGGCGTCAGGTCCAGGCGCTCGCCGGCAAGTGTGGCCTCCCGGCGGCCTTTGTCGAGGCGTAAGTCTTCGACCTGCAATACTTCAGTTGGCGCAGGCGCGACCTGCGAGCGCCGCAGTACGGCGCGCACCCGCGCGACGAGTTCGCGCGGACTGAAGGGTTTGGTCATATAATCGTCGGCGCCCAGTTCAAGCCCCAGGATGCGGTCCATTTCCTCGACGCGCGCGGTCAGCATAATGATGGCGATGTCGGGCTGCTCAGCGCGGACACGGCGTGTGAATTCCAGGCCGTCCATCTCCGGCATTTGCAGATCCAGCACTACCAGATCGGGCTTTTCGTGCCGGGCAACGAACAGTGCTTCCTTACCGTTGGAGGCAGTCAGCGCGCGGAAACCACCTTTTTCCAGGTAACTGCGCGCTACGCGTACAATCTGTAATTCGTCATCAACAACAAGAATTTTCTGTGCCATATATAACCTTTACACTCCGAAACCCTAAAGGTCTACGAGACCTTTAGGGTTTGTGTCGTCTGGATTTACAAAACCAGACGTTCGTAGAGCATTTCCAGGCTCAGGGTAGGGCAGACTGTTTCATCACAGAGGACGGTCTGCGTCGCGGCGGTGATTCCCAGGCGGACAGCTTCTTCGGGGGAGACGTCTTCGAGTAGCCCATACGCTACGGCAGCAGTAAGCGCATCCCCAGCGCCAATGGGGTCTACGATATCCACAGGAAACGCCGGTAGCCGCCCACTTTCTTCGGATGTGGCGTAGAACAATCCATCTGCGCCGAGTGTGATGACAGCCAGTTGGACACCCAACTGCACTAACCGGCGCGCGCCCGCGCTGATGGCTTCCGCTGTGTCGAAAGGCGCGCCCAGCAGGGCTTCAGCCTCTTCTTTGTCGGGTGTGATGACGGTGATGTCGGGCAGGTAGGAGTGCAAGCGCGGAGCCAGTGCCGCAGTCGTGGGATCGACACAGACGGGGATGTCGTAGCGGCGAGTCAGCCGGAAGAGCGTTTCAAGCGCCCGTGCTGAGAGGTTGGCATCCAGGCACACCATATCGACACTTTTGACAAGTCCTCGCAGCCGGTAGATGTGCCCCGGCGTGACTTCGCGTATAAGGTCCATATCTTCGAAGGCCAGCCAGGGCTGTTTGTCGTTGTGATAGAGGGCGGCGTAGGACGAGGTGGGGCTTCCAGCGACGATCAAGCTCGAGTCGGTGCGAATACCCAGGTCATGAAGGGGTTGCAGCAGCAGGTGGCCCAGTTGATCATCGCCCACGGCGGTGATGAAGTGGACTTCGGCCCCTAGACGCGCCAGGTTCTCTGCGATGTTGCGGGCAACACCACCCCATCCCCAGCGAATAGTGCCTGGATTAGAATAGGCCGGTTCTACCGCTTGATCCCGTGGATAGATTTTGATATCCACCCCAGCCGCACCAAGGACCAGAACCCGATGTTCAGCGTAATTACGTCCTCCGCTCATGGCCCACCTTCCTTTCTAATCAGGATACGTGGAATCCCGGAAGAGATCTCATTCTGTTGTTCATAGGGGCCGAAGATGATTTTCCCGTCTGTGCGACGTACAAATGGCATATCACGCGTTAGCGTCACCTCTTGTGGGGGAACAGAAGAGGTCGCTTCGATCAAGAGCATATCGCCAACCCGGCTCCGGCGCACCAGTTCACCGTCACGCAGGATTCTCAATGCCAGATAGTGAACGTCAGGCCATAGTTGGAGGAATAGAACGGCTTCGATGTCCAAAGGTATATAGTCTTCCGGCAGATAGGTGGCGACTGCATCTCTTGGCAATTGCACCAGAAAGGGTGTGATGGACAGTGCGTCGATAAGGACCAAAGTGCGGTTGACCATTTCGTACACGGGCACAATCATCACTAATTCACCTGACGGTGCGTCCGAGGTCAGTCTTTGCAGCTTCGATATCCAGCGGGTTAGAGTCCGGCAATTGGTGCAGCGCGTGATGTTTTTTTCGAATTCCCAGAAACGCTCGCTTTCCACCAGGGCCTCCTGAGCAGCATTGAAGGCTTGCAGCGCATGCGCGTCTGCACGCAATATGAAGTGGAGCAGTCCCTCGAAATATAGCGCTACGGCCTTGTTGTAACCCGCTACTTGTGTAACCTCTGTATTGAGCCAGCTCAATGCCTGCCGTGTGTGTTCCAGAGCCTCTTCCCAGCGCAACATCCGGTGTAGCACCTCAGCCTGGTATAGATATACCAGCGCCTGGGCATTTTGATCGCGCATGCTCCGTGCAGTGGGAAAAATCTGCTCTGCTGTTCTAAGAGCGTCTTCATAGCGTCCGCTATCGATACTCTGGTTGATCTTGTCGTTCAGTTGATCGGTCAGGGAAGTCGATATGCCGCGCAGCGCTAATAGACTGTGTGGCGTCAATCCTATGGGAATAGAAACTAAGCGCATCGTGTTTGCTCCAAATCGTTACACCTGACTGGTTATTGTGAGTTACGTGATTTAGAGGGCCCGGATGTTAATGCCTGCGCCGAAGCCGCTGTGGCAAAAGGCGCTCTGTCTTTTTGTACGGCATTGATGATGCGCATCAGGCTCTCAGCCTGCTGATACATCAGCAACTGCACGGCAGGATCCCGATCCGACATGGTGCGCAGAACATCCATAAAACTCATCACGATGAGCTGCGCCGGTACATCGCTTTTCTGTTCGTCCAGGTCCTGGAGTTTGCTCAACATGCTGGTCACTAGCTCGACCTGTGCATCGACGCTGGTCTTTTCCAACATTTTACGCCGGCGAGCATCTTCAGAAAGGGCGTAAGCCTTCACCGGACGCTGTACCTTCGCTTCCCAGAATTCCAGCCACTGGCGCGAGATCGCGTCCTCATCCGGCAGTATTGGCCCTAACTGCACCATATCCACAACAATGCCACGCTCTGTAGCTACCCGTTTTATTGCTTCTTCGATTTTGGCTTGAATTTCCAATAACGCGATAGGTTCTTCAGGTGGGGGTGAAGTCTTGTCGGCTGTTCCCTCGCTTTGCAGTGCCCAGTAACGCGGATTGAAGAAATGATCGAGGCTGTATCTTTCGAGCTTATCCCGAATGATGCCGTCAAGTGCACCGTTGACCAGTCCGATACGCCAGTCCTGAGCGCGGCCTGCCCCCTCGCGACTTTTGACATATTTCGATGTTGCCAGCTTGAGGATGATCGCGGGGTTGAAAGGGTAAGGCTGTGGAGGAATATTTTCCTCGTGCGGATAGTAGAAATCCGCTCTGCTGTGACCGGCGACTTGGAAACGAACCTCTACATCGCAATGGGCCGGAATCCCATCCGTGGTCATAAACTCGACATGCAGACTGCGGCGCTGTGGGCGCAGGTCGATGACGTCCCACACTTTCTCGAAAGGTTCGGCTTTGTAAAAGCCGGGGCCGAGGACGCGCCGCAATCTTCCCAGTCTGCTTGTGATAATAGCGCTGTCGTGCGCAATGCTGAAGTGGCCTGGACCGCCGACCTTGTCCATATACATCACAATCGGGCCGTCGGGAAGCGTATGGCCTTCCTGAATGCGTAGAATCGGGCGTTTCGGTGGTCCGATCGGCAGTCCTGCCAGAAGGTAGGAACATAGTTGTTCGGCCTCTTCGCGGGACAAATCGTGGAATTGTTCGGCGAATTGGGTCAACAGTTGTAGTACGGTGGAGATCGCAAAGAACAAATAGATGGCGAAACCTGCGCTGAAAAGGAGCAGGTTCAGGGGATGAAGATCGGGCTCATCGCGGAAAACCGTCGGGAAGAACGCGACGATTGAGAATACCGTGAAGGCCAGGAACGCAATTATCACGACTGCAAATAATGGGATCAGGCCTGGGGACTCATTCTCTGAACGCATTGTTCTCTTCCTTTGTCAACTGTTGAAGCTGGTTCAGGGTCGGTAAGGCAGTTTCAGGCAACAATTCTCTCACCTGTGAATTACGGGCTAGATGAAGCAGATTTTCCAGCAAATGATAGGCCACATAGCGGCTGGCATTTTCCGTATCCTCGAGCTTCATTGATGTTTGTTCCAGAATCTGGGAGAGCAATTCAACGCGTGCATCACTGCGGATACGCGAGAAGTCTTTGAGACTCTGGATTTGTGCATCGGCTTCCCAGTCCATGACTTTGCTGATCCAACTTGCTTTCCATGTTTCGACTCGCTGTTTGATAACATCGGGATTGGTCGGCAGGATTTTGTTGCCGACGCCGCCGCCAAGGATTTGAAAGCCAAGCGGTTCGACCGTAGCTTTCACGGTTTCGCGCACCGTCGCACCGATCGTTGCGCGGGTTAAATTGCCGGTTTCAGGATCGATTTTGCCGGTTTCGGGATCGATGCTGCCGGTCTCAGGGACGATGCTGTAGAGTTGTTCCAGGCTGTATTCGGGAATCACCTGCTTGACGCGATTGATCGCTGCCTTAAGGGGAATATCATCCCATGGGCGGACTTGATGTGCTTCTAGCGGCGTTTTGCCGGTGGGATCGACTTCTTCGTAGAAAACGATCTGATAGATGTCGCGTTGGTTACGATAGGGCCATGGCTCGTGATTCTCCAGGCCTTCTAGCGTGATGGTTTTGTATCCCGGATCGATGCGAAACAGTGATGAGATGGGGAGGTTGACTTCGATGCCGTCTTGTGTGCGCGCATCGATGCGTGTCAGGCGAATCTGGTTGCGCAAGTCGATGGCCTGGTAAGGTGACTCCGTAGGCTTAGTGAACAGAACTCCAGGTCCCACGATGCGCTTGATGTCGGTGCCACCTTTGATGACGACAAGATTTTCTGGCTCAGTCATTAACCACCCAGGACCTACACCAAAGAAGGGGTTACCTTTGATGCGTGTTTTTATCTCACCATCTTCGACTGTCCAACTCGGTTTGGGAAAGGTGGTGAAGAACCCGGTGAAATACTGCAACTTCTGAAAAACTTGCCTGGGCTGGTCCAGTGCTGTGGGAATGAGACTAGGGGCGGCCCACATTGCTAAGATCACAGCCAGAATCGGAGGAATGGTCACAAATGCCAGGAAGACCATAAACTGCCAGAACGGGAATGCATAGGCAAACAGTGTCAGGAAGATGAGGAGTGTAAGGAAGATTGAGGCAAAAGCCGGTAACCAGGAGAAAAGCCTGTCGATGATCGACCTTGAAGAAGGTTCAAGCACACCGGCAACGGTGAAGAAAACCAGAAAGATATTGAGCGGTATGAGAAGGCTCAAGCTGATGATGATCAAGGCTGGGATGGGCATTGTTCCGATCCATATCAGACCGGGCAGGGGCCATAGTAGCAATCCCCACATCCGTACCAGCGCCTCCCTTAGCCTTTGGGATTTGTAGATATATTTGCCTTCAAAGCGTGGAGGGTGATCCCGTAAATATGTCCGTAGCGCAACGAACGCTGCGACGTACACTGCCAGGACTATGAACCGTAGAAGCATGCGCAAACCTCCTCAAAAGCACTTCCTTTATTCACTTTAGCACGAATTCGTAAAAAAGGGAATTGCTTACTTTGCAAACCTATTAAAAACCGGGATTCTATCGTGATCATAAAATCCCGGTTTTTTCGTCGTGTACCTAACGCTAGAAATTTCTGACCACTAATGGCAGGTAGATGTGATAGGGGTAAGCTGAAACTGTGAGTGAGATAGCATCTACGCACATGGCAACTTCTATATCAGGTTGTTTCAAACAGACTGTATTGTTGATGAGTTGTTCTTCTGCCTGGGGAGATACTTTGACCTCAAATGCATAGGTCGTACCGCCAGTAGTGATTGTCTGATCGCTCCATACCAACGGATTGATATCTGCGTCGGCTTCCGGTGTGTCTGAATTGGCGATATAGGTTGTAAAAGCCGGGATGGTATCGGTGATCACGACACCACTGACATCCGTCGTCTCGGTA
>JBJYXQ010000152.1:0-6264 GCA_046260035.1 Anaerolineae bacterium | reverse complement strand
GCGTCGCAATCGCCCTCCACCGGCGCGATAGTGACGGTCCAGGTATGGGGATCCGGTTGTTGCGTTTCTATCGCCGTCCATTCGTATTGCCCACGCAGGTACGCTTCGGTGAGGCCGTCGTCTTCGTAGAGGCGGAATGTCCCTGATCCAGGGAAGACCGCCAGTTCCAGTTCGTCATGGGGCTGCGCGTCCGTTGTCCCCGATGCCAGATGTGGTTCGGGCTGCGGGATGAATGCCGGCGCCAGCGGAAGGATCGCTCCGGCTTTCATCAGCATCGGCACGCGATTGATGTCGCCCGTCAGCCGTACCCAGCGCGGGCCAATGAAGGTTTCGAGCGTTTGGTAATCGATCCACATCCCCTCGGGAATCCATACATCGACGGAGGCCAGGCCCGTTTGCGGGTCGGTGGGGGTGACGATGGGCGCGGCGATCATCTGGTCGCCGAGATAGTACTGGAAACGAGCGACGTAGGCGTCGTCGGCTTCTGGGGACTCGTAGTACATCGGGCGGCACAGCGCCAGACTCTTGTCCGAGGTGACGCGTGCCATCGTGTACAGGTAAGGGATCAGCCGGTAGCGCCAGCGAAAGGCATCCATCGCTGCCGTGCCGTAAGGTTCGGGATAAGCCCAGGGACGCCGCTCGGTGCGGGGGTCCTTGGTGGCGTGCAGGCGTAAAACGGGGCTGAGTGCGCCGAACTGCACCCAGCGCGCGTACAGTTCCGGATCGGTTGCCCCGCCCATATGACCGCCGATGTCATGGCTCCACCAGCCGTAGGCGACGTTTGCGGCAGCAGCGGTGAGGTAGGGCTGGAATTGTAGTGCCGTCCATCGCACGTAGGTATCGCCGGAGAAGCCGATGTAGTAACGGTGGTTGCCCAAGCCGCCCCAGCGGCTGTAGAGCATTGGGCGCACGCCTTTCCTTTTGATGTCGTTGAAGTGCAGGTGGTTGATCCACGGGAGCGGGTCTAATCCCTTGACCTCGGAGATTTCGCCCTGCTGCCAGTCCATCCACCAGAAATCGACCCCGCCGTCCCCGGCGGCGGCGTCTTCCATCGGATGGTGAATCATCTCGAAGTAGTGGCGGACGTAGTTTTTGTCCGCGATGCGAAAGGGAACGGGGTCGCCGCTCTTGGGGTCGATGCCGAGCGCTTTAGCGAACTGCGGGTAGACTTCCTCGTGAGGATGGACGCCGTCGGCAGGATGCAGGTTGAGCGTGACGCGCAGACCTTTCTTGTGCAGCCACGCGAGGAACGCGGGCGGATCAGGGAATAACTCGCGGTTCCAGGTGTAGCCGGTCCAGCCGTCGGGCGTATGCCAGTCCATGTCGATGACGAACACATCCAGCGGGACATTGTGCTCCTCGAACTCAGCGACAAGGTCGCGCAAATCCTGTTCGCTGTAGGCCCAATAGCGTGACCACCATCCACCGAGGATGTAACGCGGGATCAGCGGGATGTCACCGCCGAAGCGCGTGTATTCGGTGAGGGCGGCTTTGTAATCGTGCCCGTAGCCGAAGAAATACCAGTCCTGCAGCGCGAACTCCGGACGCGGGCCGACCCAGCCGTCGTCGTCGAAGATGACGTTCTTGCTGTCGTCGAAGAGCGTCCAGCCCGCGCGGGAGAGCAGCCCCTCGTCAAGTGCCGCGTCGCCCTCACATTCGTCGAGGGTGCGGCGCGTGCCGCGCAGGTTTTGCGGGTTGGCCATGCCTGGGGTCCAGGTTACCGGTTCGCCGTTGAGTAAAAAGGTAATTGAGAGATTGCCGGCGGTGAAGCCTCCAGCGGATTCCACGAAAGGGGCATAGCGCAGCGTCAGCGCGCCGGTATCAATCGTCAGCGCCCCGTTATCCTCGCACGTGGTGAAGGCTGGCGGGGAATCCGTATAGCGCGTGGGAAAAGCGTATGTGCAGCGATCCTCGAAGACGCCGGTCTCTGACCATTCCAGGCGTATCAGGCGCGGTGTGAGGACGGTGAAACGGGCATTCCCGCGTGTCACTATTGCATTGGGATGCGCCACGGGTTGCCCGCGGAAGCGAATGCGTTCGTAGAGTTCGGACATAGCCACCTCGCTCAAGGATTAGCAATTTGTATGTACAGTATACACCTAGTTGCGTAGTCGGGTAGTCAAGCAAGCTGGTAGTCAAGTAGTCGTATGGTCGGATAGTCACGGAGTTGGCTAGTCAAGTCGTCGGAAGTTACGTAAGGGGAATATGGAGCAAAACGCGGGGCTTGTCCGAAGAGGAACAAACCCCGCGCCTGGTTTTGCGTGTCGCCTACAATACGAGTCCTACAAGGTATGGCAGGCATGCGATCAACGCCATCAGCGGATGACCTCGGCGGGTTTGGTTCCGGCTGTCCCAGTTGAAAAGATAGATCGCCAGGCCAAAAGCGAGCAGACCGCTGGTCAGTAGAATGAGTATGGATGTCGTGGGCGCAAATGTCGTCGTGCGTCCATAAGCCAGCCCTTCGAGCGCCTGCATCGCGTGGGCGGTGGGCAGCAAACCGGCGAAACGCTGCACTGACTCCGGCAGGATACTGAGCGGCATCATCAACCCGCCGATGAGCATCGAGGGCAGGAAGATAATCTGTGATAACAGCGTGATCGCGCGGTTGTCGGCAGCGGCCACGCCAATGAGCGCGCCGATAGCACTGCACGTGAACGTCACCAGTACGGTAATCCAGGCCATAGGGAACCAGTGAACGGGTGTTGCACCGGCGAACAAGGGTTTGGCGGTGAGCGCGACGATTGTCGCAACAATGAGCGCATGGAAGGCTGTTGTCAACACTGGTATGATCACGACGGAAGCTGCAGGTACACCGTTGATCTTGTAACTGCGGTAGATGCCTGCTTCGCGGGCTTCGACCAGGGGATTGGGTAGGCCTAAAATCGTCCCTCCCATGATCACAAAGATTACCATCGCCGGTAGAAGTGTGTCGGTGAAAATAGGGTTAACCTGGGTCATCACAAGCCCCAAAATGGCATAGACGCCCAAAGGGAATAGATAGTTCATGAACAACAACGTCGTGTTGCGGATACCCGTTTTAAACTCAAATGCAAAGTGATTCAGAAAAGCTGTCATTGTATACCTCCAAAGGATTTCGAGTCAGCGAATCAAGAATGAGCGAATGAGGGAACAACTCCCTTACTTCATACTCCCTCTGTTGTGATTTCGAGAAAGCGCTCTTCCAACGACGGGCGCTCGACACGCAGGTCGATCAGTGTATCGCCCTTTCCTCCGATATACTGGAGCACTGCTGTCACTGTCGGGCCGGGATCGGTGCTAAAGTAGACGACGTACTCGTCCTCCAGTAGCCGCCGGTTGACGCCCGGAAACGCTATACCGTTGTTTCGCAGCAGCGATTGGTCGGTGCGCACGGAGACCTTGGTGAAGCCCGCGCCGGCACCCGTAATCTCGCGCGGTGTACCCGTCACCACAATTTTTCCTTTTAACAGGATAGCGACCTGGTCGGTCATCTTTTCCGCTTCGGCCATATCGTGTGTTGCCAGAATGATGGTGGTACCTTCGGCCTGAAGCTCCTGGACTAGCGCATGTAACTCGACGCGCGACTCCACGTCCAGCCCAGCGGTCGGCTCATCCAAGAAAAGAACCGGAGGCTTGTGCGCCACGGCCAACGCGAGCGCGAGCCTGCGCTGTTGCCCCGTCGAGAGCTGGCTGTACTGGCTGTGCTGCTTTTCGCCTAGTCCCAGGCGCTCAACGAGATCATAGCGCGGTAGAACATCATGGTAGGCGCAGAAGAAACGCATCGCTTCATTGACTTGCATCGTAGCAGGTAGTGCGGATGTTTGAAGCTGTACGCCGATCAGGTTGCGCAGTTTGCGCGGCTGGCGCCCGGGATCCACGCCCAGGATGTCCAGCACACCGCTATCGGCTTGGCGCAGGCCTTCCAGACATTCGAGAGCGGTGGTCTTGCCCGCGCCGTTCGGCCCGAGCAGGCCGAAAATCTCCCCGCGTTGCACTTTGAAACTGATATCATCTACGGCCACTGTCGCGCCGTAAACTTTACGGAAGTTTCGGACTTGGATGACTATGTCGTTCGTAGTGCTCATAAGTATCCCTCCTCAAAAATGTTATGTTCACAGTATAGCTGAGAGCAATAGCTCTGTCATCGGCCCTCCGGGAATTTCACTATTGCCCTTTCGTACAGTGTACGGATGGACGGTGGCAAAAGTGGATAAGGCGAGTACAATATTTTTATGAAAACATTACGCCGTTGGTTCGAAGCGCTGTGGGACTGGTTGGGATTGGAGAAGTTAAGTGTCGAGCCTGACGTCCGCGAAGCGCGCGTCTTCTTCATCATCGTGACCCTGCTACTTGGCGGTTCGGCGATCTTGGCGGTGAAGTCGTTGCCAGCCTTGCGTGCTCCGGCTCGCCTGGTCCCCTTTGTGATCCTGATGGTGGTGCACATCGCATTATATTGGCTTAGCCCTGCCTTTATGCTGTCGTTGCAGCGCACCGTGGGCTTTTTAGTCGCGCAGTCGGTCTTGGTTTTCATCATCACGCTGTTCCCCCGTGATCTCAGCATAATCCTGAGCCTGTACCCGGCGCTGCTTGGTATTGCGGTGGGGATGGTACGAGAGAAACGCCACATTGTCGCTATCATTGTTGTGTGGCTTTGCTTGGCAACGTTGAATCTGGTCTTGGTCCTGGGGGTCGCCATCCTACCCACCTGGCTGTTGTTTGCCCCACCGCTGACTTTATTTGTCGTCATTTACGTTGTGCTGTACGGTCGGCAGGTGGAGGCACGCGAGCGTGCGCAGACGCTATTACGGGATCTGGAAGCCGCTCATCGTGAGTTGGCTGACTATGCTGCCCGTGTTGAGGATTTGACGTTGGCTGCCGAGCGCCAGCGCATGGCGCGGGAATTGCACGACACGCTGGCCCAGGGGGTGGCAGGGTTGATCTTGCAGTTGGAGGCCGTGGATTCGCATCTCGCCGCCGGGCGAACGGAGCGAGCGCAGGGGATTGTGCAGCAGGCGATGGGGCGCGCCCGGGCTACGCTCGCTGACGCGCGCCAGGCCATCGGCGACTTGCGCAAGACACAACTATCTGCGCCTGATCTGACGTCCGCGCTGCGTGACGAGACGGCGCATTTCACGGATGCAACCGGCATTCCTTGTGCCCTCGATCTGGCGCTGCCGGACTTACTTTCCAACGAGCTGTGTGAGCATGTTCTGCGCGCCGTCGCCGAGGGGCTGACCAACGTCGCGCGTCACGCCCAGGCGCGGCATGTGTGGGTCAGTGTACAAGAAGTGGAGGACTGGCTCGTCGTGGAAGTGCGCGATGATGGTGTCGGATTCGATCCGGTAGCGGCATTGGCGCGCGCCGGGCATTATGGCTTGATCGGGCTGCGTGAGCGTGCGCGTTTGGTCGGGGGAACGTTGGACATCGCTAGCCGGCCCGGCGACGGAACCCGCCTGACGCTGCGCTTGCCGTTGTGAAGGGGGAATATTGTCTGATTCGATCCGCTTGTTGATTGCCGACGATCACCTGATCGTCCGCGAGGGGCTGCGGCTTATTCTAGAGACTGCCGAGGGGATGACGCTCGTCGGTGAGGCCGCCGATGGCGCGGAAGCCGTGCGCTTGGCGAGCCAGATGCAGCCGGATGTGGTGTTGATGGATTTGCGCATGCCGGGAATGGATGGGTTGGCAGCTATTGAGCGGTTACGCGAGACACACCCCCACATCGCTGTGGTTATTCTGACCACGTACAATGAGGATGACTTGATGGTGCGTGGATTGAAGGCTGGCGCGCGCGGCTATCTGCTCAAAGATACCGACCGCGAGACGCTATTTCACGCCATCCGTGCGGCGGCGCGTGGCGAGCTACTGCTCAAGCCGGAGATTGTGGCAAAGGTGTTGGCACACGCCGCTGCACCTGAGCCCGCATCCACCACCGGTGACCTGGAACTGACCGACCGCGAGCGCGAGGTACTCGAAGCTGTTGCTCAGGGGGAGCGTAGCAAGGAGATCGCCAGTCATCTGCACATCACCGAGCGCACCGTCAAAGCACATCTGACGAATATCTACAACAAACTTGGTGTGGACTCCCGGGCTGCTGCTGTTGCCGAAGCAATTCAGCGGGGATGGCTGAGCTAGTAAAGCGTGGCGTAAATCTTTTTCTGGTTTATAGCTTCAAGGGGGATCGCTAGATCCCCGACTATGTGTAGGAGTCGGGGATCTGGCGATCCCCTTTGAGCATTGTAATTTGGTGCAGGACTTACTCCTCGTGGTACGGGGGATCTTTAC
>JBJYXQ010000151.1:4697-7299 GCA_046260035.1 Anaerolineae bacterium | reverse complement strand
TTCTGTGGCATCACGCGCAGCGCGAGCGACTGGCTGCAGAATCCCACCTCGGCGTACAACACGGCGTGGTTCACCTACGTCGCCGCGATGCAAAACTATCTCACCAATCACGGCGACCTCGACAAAGCCTACCACTACTTCGCCAACGAGCCGCAGGATCAGGCGGATTATGATGCGGTCGCCTGGTACAGCAGGTACAGCCATCAAGCCGCGCCCGATCTCAAGCTGATGGTCTCCGAGGAGCCAAAACCGGAGATCTACGATCAGACCGGCGCGCACATCGACACCTGGCTGCCGGTATTGAACAACTACAACCCTACGGTCTCACACGCCCGCGCGCGCGACCACGACGAAGAGACGTGGGTCTACTTCCTGCACGGCACGCGCCCGCCCTACTTCAACCCCATCACGCTGGATCATCCCGCCATCGAGGGCAAGTTCACCGGCTGGTTCCTCTGGAAGTACCGCGTGCGCGGTATCGCCTACTACGCGGTCAACGGCTGGAGCCAGAATCCCTGGACAGATCCGATGACGTATGGACAAAACGGCAACACCTTCCTATTCTATCCGCCCTCTGAAAACAACACACCCATCCCTTACGGTTCCAACGGGCACCGGCTCGTACCCTCGATCCGCCTGGAGATGCTGCGCGATGGCTTTGAGGACTACGAATATCTCTACGTCCTTGCGGGCGGGCAGCCGCAGGTGGATGTGACCAACGACGCCGACATGCAGGCGGACAAGATCATCACCGGGCTGACGAGCTACACACGCCACAACGAATTTATGTACAACCTGCGGCGCCTTATCGGGCTGAAGAACGGCGGCGAGGTCGCCACGATCCCCGACATCACCCCGCCACCCACACATCCCCGCGCTGAGGGGCCACCCGGCAACTACTACATCAACTTCCAGGATCCTGCTGGAGAGCCGTCCGCCGACCCGCTCATCGTCAACGAGCACGCGTACATGAAGATCGGCAGCGAGGATTACGATAGCGTCGCCGGATATGGCTGGTATGCGCCTTCCGACGTCAACTGGATGACGCGCTATCTGAGCAGCGGCCCGAACGTCTTGCAGCGCAGCATCCTCTACTCGGACTGGGGCCGGCCTTCCACCTTCGAGTTCGACCTGCCCAACGGCGATTACGATGTCACCGTCTCCGTCGGCTGGGAGGGGCGGACGTATTCGCATAACTACATCGCCATCGAAGGCACCGTCTTCGTGGACGACGAGGCGACCAGCCCGTACATCGTCCGCACCCAGCGCGTCACCGTCAACGACAACAAACTGACAATGGCGATGGGCATCTTCGACGAGTACACGATGCTCAACTATCTCGATATCGAAGCCGCTGGGCCAACCGCCGCTTTCAGCGCAGACACGACCTCCGGCGACGCGCCGCTCACCGTCCAGTTCACCGACACGTCAACCAACGAGCCGACAGCCTGGGAATGGGACTTCGACAATGACGGCACAGTGGATTCCACAGAGCAACATCCCACGCACACGTACACAGTGCCGGGCATTTACAGCGTCCGCCTACATGTGACCAACGACAGCGGCAGCGACGAAGAAATCAAACCGGACTACATCACCGTAAGCCTGCCTGCCGTGCAGGATTTGCGCATCATTGACGCTCAAACCGAAACAGGCGCGCTCACTGCCCAACTGCGCTGGACGCCGCTCGCGCAAGCCGTTACGACCACACTGCGTTGCTCGCCCACGCTCATCACCGAAGGCGCCTGGGCAGCCGCCACCGTCATCAGCGACAGCCTGCCGGGCAGCACAGATAACTTCACCGCGCACATTCAGTACGCGGGGGGAACCGTCTACTTTGCGCTCAAGTCGCAAGATGCCAGCGGCACGTGGTTAGGGCTATCCAACAATGCCTATTGGCCGAGCTTTGAGGTATACTTACCACTGGTTATGCGCTATTGAAAGGAGTGCCATGGTTTCTGCCGAAGAGGTCATCCGTCTTTACCAACTTCTATTGGAGAACGACATCCAGATCTGGCTGGTTGGCGGATGGGGAATCGACGCTTTGCTCGGTGAGCACACCCGGTCCCACAAAGACCTCGACGTGATCATGCTGGTGGACGACGTGGGACGGCTACGCGAACTCCTGAGCCACGACGGTTACGAATTTGGCTATCTTTGGGAAGAGAACCTTTGGACCGTAGATACGCGCGGGGCTAAGACGGCGACGGCCTTCGTCTTGCAAGATGCGGAGGGACGTGAACTGGATGCGCACGCAATGCGCCTTGATGCTGACGGCAACGGGATTCCGGCGTGGGATGCCGAGGGTCTCATCCTCAAACGCGAGGAGCTTGCCGGGGAGGGGATCATCGCGGGAGTGGCTGTCTCCTGTTTTACGGCAGAAATGCAGATGGCATGCCACACGGGCTATGAACTGCCGGACAAGCATCTGCGTGATTTGGAACGGCTACACGAAAAGTTCGGCGTCGCTTATCCCGCCGAATTAAGGAATCCCTTGTAACTCGCAAAGTAAGAACAGTCATTACGCAGTTTAGTATGTGTTTAATTTTATGAGCAAATGGCGTTATTAGCGGTGGCAACGCGGCTAAAGCCGCAAAGAAAG
>JBJYXQ010000151.1:0-4597 GCA_046260035.1 Anaerolineae bacterium | reverse complement strand
GCTCTTTTGTGGTTAGAGTGCGTAGTGGATAAGGCAGATTGCCCACAAAACCAAACGATTACGCAGTTTGTTTCCTTGAGATAGAATTTACAGGATAAACAGGATGATAAATCTCTTCCTAATCTCAAAAATCCTGTCGAAAAATGAGTTGCCACAAGAAAACAGCTTAGAGGTATGAAATGACAGAGAACACAATCCGTTGGGGCATTATCGGCTGTGGAAATGTGACGGAAGTGAAGAGCGGGCCGGCACTGCAGAAAGCGCGCGGGTCGCAGTTGGTCGCGGTGATGCGGCGCAACGGCGATCTGGCGCGGGACTACGCGCAGCGCCACGGCGTTCCCAAGTGGTATAATGATGCCGATGCGCTGATCAACGACCCGGAGGTCGATGCTGTGTACATCGCTACGCCACCGTCGTCACACAAGGACTACGTACTGGCAGTTGCGCAGGCCGGAAAACCGGTGTACGTCGAAAAACCGATGGCCCGTACCTACGCGGAATGTCAAGCGATGGTTGCAGCGTGCGCACAAGCGGGCGTACCGCTGTTCGTCGCATACTATCGTCGAATGCTGCCGCGTTTTCTCAAGGTCAAAGCCTGGCTCGACGCGGGCGCAATCGGCGAGGTACGCAGCGTCGATACCGTGCTCTATCGCCCCCCCTCGTCAGGGGATTGCGGTGACGAAAAGCCCTGGCGGCTCGATCCTGAGATCGCGGGTTGCGGCTATTTTTGCGATCTTGGCTCGCACATTCTCGACCTGCTCCAGTATCTCCTGGGGTCGATCGAAACAGCGCAGGGGTATGCCACCAACCAGGGCGGGTGCTACGAAGCCGAAGACGCCGTCAGCGCGACGTGGTTATTTGAAAGCGGCATCCACGGGACAGGCACGTGGCACTTCAGCACACAGCATCACGTGGATCGCACCGAAATCGTGGGAACGACGGGCATCATCCGCTACGCCACGTTCGACAACGAGCCGGTGGTACTGGAAAGCCGTGGACAGACCGAAAGTATTCACATCGAAAATCCGCCGCATATCCAGCAGCCGCTGATCCAGACCATCGTCGACACACTGCTGGATCGTGGCAAATGCCCAAGCATCGGGTACACCGCCGCGCTAACCAACCGTGCCATTGATATGATTTTAGGCCGATATAACATTGGAGAATAAAATGACCTCGATACGAACTGTCAAACAGGTTTTCGAAAGCCAGCCGACGCTGGAAGGTGCAGGCGTTCACTTAAACAGGGTGTTCGGTTTCCACGAAACACCCAACCTCGATCCGTTTCTGTTGCTGGACGATTTCCATTCAAACAATCCAGCCGCCTATCTTAAGGGCTTTCCATGGCACCCCCATCGAGGCATCGAAACGATCACGTATATGCTTGCGGGCACCGTCGAGCACGGCGACAGTATGGGTAACACCGGCATCATCACGCCCGGCGACGTACAATGGATGACGGCAGGCAGCGGCATCATCCATCAGGAAATGCCCAAAGGCGATGACGACGGGTGGATGGCGGGCTTCCAACTTTGGGCAAACCTGCCCGCATCACATAAAATGATGGCCCCACGCTACCGCGACGTCAAACACGAACATATCCCTACGGTGACGTTGGACAACGGCGTCGAGATCAAGATCATCTGCGGTGAGGTTAATGGCGTCAGTGGTCCCGTGCAAGATGTTGTCATCGATCCCGAATACCTGGATGTGACCATCCCGGCAGGCACAACCTTCTCACATCGCACGAAAGCCGGGCACACCGTGTTTGCCTATACGACGTGGCGCTCGGGGAAAGGCAGCTTTGCGCCGGGTGCAGCCCCAGTCGGCCCAATGCACCTGATCATCTTCAACGACGGCAATGGCTTGGAGATCACAGCGGGGGACGAAAACATGCACTTCCTGCTCATTTCAGGAGAACCTATCCGCGAGCCGGTCGCCTGGTACGGTCCCATCGTGATGAATACGCAAGAAGAGCTGCGTATCGCCTTTGAGGAATACCAGCAGGGAACGTTCCTGAAACATAACCGATGACCATACAGCAATTTGACTGGTGACGGCTAAACTATCTCAGAGCATCTATGTTCGAAAAACTCAAAGAATCCATTACAAAACTCGGTAAACCTGAATGGCGGCCCATGCTGGCCCACGTCGCCCAGTTACACGCGCAGAGCACGCATCCCGCGCAGCCACCGTTTCCCTATCCCTGGGAAGAGATCGGGCCAGGCTACTGTTACGGCCCGGCCTTCGGGCATTGGGACCTGATCCATGCGATCCTCGACGTGCTACCTGATGCGCCGGAACACGCCCGGCATCAACTGCTGAACAATCTCGCCAACCAGGAAGCTGACGGGTTGGTGCCGGGCTCAATCTGGATGCCACGCGACGATGTTCCATCACGAACGCAGCCACGGTGGAGCAAAACCGTCGGGCACCCGCCGGTGTGGATGATCGCGGTGCAGGATTACGCCGATTTAATCGGCAACGACGACCTTATCGCCCAGTGTTACGATCCGCTCCTGCGCCAGATCGGGTGGTTCGAGACGCAGCGCAAGGCCGAACCGGACGGCTTTTATTACACCGACATCCTGACCCATTCTTGGGAGAGCGGCATCGACGAAGGCGTGCGCTTCCACAACGTACAAACCGGGCCGTTCGCCTGTGTCGACGCAACCGCACACGGATACGCGCTCTATGACTATGCGACAAAATGGGCCGCCCGTCTCGGTAAGGATAGTGCCAAATTCGCTGAAAAACGTAAGGCGGTGCAAAGGTTCATCCAAGAGGCGCTCTTCGATATTGAAACCGGGTTCTTTCACGACATGTGGGCGGTCAACAACACAGCCCAGCGGCCCTTTGCCCTGGAGGGAATGTGGCCCATTGTCGTTGGTGCAGCCACAGCAGAACAGGCACAGCGCGTCATTGACGAAAATCTGCTCAATCCAAAACGTTTCTTCAGCGCGCACCCGGTATCCACCGTGGGGGTAGAAGATCCGCTGTTCGAACTGCGTATGTGGCGCGGCCCTACCTGGAACAGCATGACGTACTGGGCCGCTCGCGGCTGCGTAAATTATGGGCGTATGGACGCGGCGCACTTTCTGGTAGAAAAAGCACTGGATGCCTCCGCTGCGCAGTTCGCGCGCACCGGTACGGTATGGGAATTCTACCATCCTCATGGCGGCAATCCAGAAACACTGCAACGCAAACCGCAGACCCCATTCAACGCCCCATGCCGCGACTATCTGGGGCACAACCCATTGATAGCAATGGCAAGACTGTGGGACACGCTAGGCGGGAGACAGTAAAAGGAGATTCTATGTTCGCTCAGAAAATTATGCGTAGATATTTTACATTTGGCCTATGTCTGCTGCTGTTACTCGCAGGCTGCGAAGAGCCAATTCCCACGCTGGAACCGGTCACGATCAAGTTTCCACACTACGAACGCGACGCGGCGTACTACACATCGCTGGCCGAGCAATTCAACGCGCTTTATCCGAATATCACGATCGAATTGGTCCAGCTAAATCGGCGGAACACTAACCAGGTGACTCAAAACGACGTCTTCATAGCAGATCAGCTCTCGCTGTCGGAACTCGTGCAACAGGGCGCCATCCTCGACCTTTCCCCCCAGATTGAACAAGACAACGCTTTTGATAGTAGCGTATTTTATCCCGGGGCACTCGAATCGTTCCAGTACGAAGGCAAAACGTGGGGCATCCCTTCTGATATCAATATGCTGTTGATGTACTACAATAAGGATCTATTTGACATGTATTCTGTCCCCTACCCCACCAATGACTGGACGTGGGACGATTTTCTCGACCGCGCCGAGGGTGTTACCGATCCAGGCAGAGACATCTTCGGCTATGCTATCCAATACGATGAGGACCTCGCCGTCATGGAACCGATACTCTTCATCTACCAGCACGGCGGACAGCTTTTCGACAGTTGGCAGAATCCCACCAACATCACGCTCAACGATCCACTAAACGTCCAAGCGTTGGAGTGGTATGCGGGTCTGATCCATACGTACGGCGTTGCCCCCACACGCCAGCAAGGTCCGGATAGCACCCAGTACTATCCGTATGGCGGCATATTCCAGAATAAATACGGGATGTGGATGGGGATGCTCTCTGACCAGGGCGGCGCAACGTGGCCTATGCGCTGGCAGATGCAATGGGGTGTTGTCCCGCTCCCCCACGACCGCGCCACATTCACACTGGCAACCGTCAATGGTTTCTATATCTCGACGAATACGCGACATCCAGAGGCATGTTGGAAGTGGATTATGTTCCTCACCGAACAAATGCCCACAATGAACTTACCCGCGCGGATGTCATTGGCAGAGTCGAATAAGTATGTGCAACTCGTTGGTGTAGATGTCGCGGAAGCCGCACGCGCTGCGGCACGCGACGCCGTTTTAGTCAATCCCAATCTGATCGGATTTGAGCAGGGCCTGAATGTACTTGGAGAGGCCTTCACCGCCATCCGCGATGGGCAGACCTCCGCAGAAGCCGCGTTGAACGCAGCACAAGAACAGGCTGGTTACTGATCGGTAGACGGTAAACGGCAGACGACAGACAGTAGACAAGGGAAA
>JBJYXQ010000150.1:0-5745 GCA_046260035.1 Anaerolineae bacterium | reverse complement strand
TGGAGGTGAAACTGAATCAATCTTCCAGCCATCGTGGTCGCCCGATGGACGGCTCTACTTCGTGTCGGATCGCAGCGGATGGTGGAACCTGTATCGGCTGGACAACGGAAACATAGAACGGCTCATCGCAATGGACGCGGAGTTCGGTGCACCCCAGTGGGTTTTTGGCATCTCCACCTACGCCTTCGAGTCTGCCGAGCGCATTATCTGCACGTACACGAAAGACGGCATCGACTATCTGGCAAGCCTGGACACCACGACCAAGACGCTCACCACACTGGACACGCCCTATACCAGCATCGGTAGCATCCAGGCCGCGCCGGGTAAGGTGCTATTTGGCGGGGCATCTCCCACTCAGTCCGCTGTCCTCGTGTATCTCGACCTTGCTACAGGGGAACAGACCATCCTCAAGCGCGCCAACGCCATCGAGATCGATCCCGGCTATCTATCCACACCGCAGCCCATCGAATTTCCCACTACCGGCGGGCTGACAGCGTATGGCATTTACTATCCGCCGCACAACCAGGACTACGCCGCGCCGGAAGGTGAAAAGCCTCCCCTCCTGGTGCTGAGCCACGGCGGACCGACGGGCGCAACCTCCAGCGCGCTCAAGCTAGGGGTGCAATATTGGACCAGCCGGGGTTTCGCCGTCCTCGACGTGAACTACGGCGGCAGCGCCGGCTACGGGCGGGCCTATCGCGAGCGCTTGAACGGCCAATGGGGCATCGTCGATGTGGACGATTGCGCCAACGGTGCGCGTTATCTAGCCGAGCAGGGCCTGGTTGATCCGGCTCGCCTGGCAATCCGCGGAGGCAGCGCGGGCGGGTATACTACGCTCTGCGCGCTGACGTTTAAAGATGTGTTCCACGCCGGTGCGAGCCACTTCGGCGTCAGCGATCTCGAGGGACTGGCAACCGACACGCACAAGTTCGAGTCACGCTATCTCGATGGCCTTATCGGACCGTACCCGGAGCGCCGCGACCTGTACGTGGCACGCTCGCCCATCCACCATGTCGCACAGCTCAACTGCCCGGTGATCTTCTTCCAGGGATTGGAGGACAAGGTTGTGCCGCCGCCCCAGGCCGAGACGATGGTCGAGGCATTGCGCGCCAAGGGCATTCCGGTAGCTTACTTGCCATTCGAGGGAGAACAGCACGGCTTTCGCCGTGCCGAAAACATCAAGCGCGCACTGGATGCCGAACTGTATTTCTACGGACGCATCTTCGGCTTCGAGTTGGCCGATCCCGTCGAGCCGGTGGAGATCGAGAATTTATAGAGTATTTGACCCTAAACGGAGTATGATTACAATAGGACTCAGGCTACCCCCGCGCCACAGCGCCGGGCCTAGCGTGTCCCAACGCAGGCCCAGGACGAACGGTCCATCGTATTATGGAGGCAATCGATATTCAGAGGATCAGAAGGAGTTTGAATTGACCGAGAAACAAACTGACGAAGAAATCCTTGTGTTGCCGGGACGGACTACGGCAACGCCGTTGGAAGGGACGATGATTTTCAGCGGTCTCGCGCATCCCCAACTGGCGTCGAACATCGCGCATTATTTAGGGCTGGAGGTTAGCCCCTCCATCAGCCGCAAATTCTCCAACGATAATTATTTCGTCCATCTGGGCGTCAGTGTGCGTTCAAAGCAAGTCTTCATCATCCAGCCCCTCTCGCCGCCGTGCAGCGACAACCTGGTGGAGCTCTTGTTGATGTTGGACGTGGCCCGCAGCGCCGGAGCGGCCAGTGTCCATGCGGTAATCCCCTACTACTCCTATGCGCGCTCGGACAAGAAAGACGCGCCACGCATCTCCATCGCCGGACGATTGATTGCCGACATGCTGGTCACTGCCGGCGCAACCCACGTCATCACGATGACGCTGCACTCACCACAAGTTCATGGGTTCTTCCGTGTGCCTACCGATCACCTCACCGCACACTCTGTCTTCGTCGAGCACTTGAAGGCAAAGGACCTCAGCAACAGCGTCATCGTCGCGCCCGACATCGGGCATGCCAAGCGTGCCACCAAGCTGGCGCGCGCACTCAAGCTGCCCGTTGCCGCTGGCGAAAAGCAGCGTCTCACCGACGACTCGGTCGCCATCACCGGGATGATGGGTGATGTATGGGGCAAAGATGTGATCCTGTTGGATGACGAGATTGCCACTGCCGGAACAATCATCGAAACGATCAAGTACCTGAAGACGTGCAATGTTCACAAGTTCACCGTCATCGGCACGCATGGTCTCTTCACCGGTCCTGCCGTCGAGCGGCTCGACGACATCCCGGAAATCGACGAAATCATCGTCACCGATACTGTGCCGCTCAAGGAAAGCCAACGCCCACGACGCCTGCGCGTGCTCTCGGTTGGCGCGATCTTCGGCGAAGTTATCCGTCGGAACGTTCAAGGTGAATCGGTGGGATCACTGTTCGAATTTTGGTCAATCCCAGGCTAAGGAGGAACGATGCCAGAACACACTGCTCCCGATGGACATACCAACGAATCGTTATCACAGGAAACCCAGGACAACGGCTGGCGTGCGTTCGCGATCCTCACCCAATTCCTCAAGGATGATGGCTGGTATCCGCAACAGCTCGATGAGAAGACGATCCACCGTGTCTACTTCGCGGGTAAGAACGGGGAGTTGCGGTGCTATGCGCAACTCCGTGTAGATCTGGAGCAATTCCTCTTCTACGTGATCGCGCCGGTCAAATCTCCAGAACCGATGTATGCTCAGGTTGCTGAGTATATCACCCGCGCCAACTACGGTCTGCGCATCGGCAACTTCGAGATGGATTACTCCGACGGCGAAGTCCGCTACAAGAGCAGCCTCGACTTCGAGGGAGAACCCCTGACACCCAAATTGATCAAGAACGCGATGTACCCCGCCGTCCACACGATGGACCTCTATCTCCCCGGCCTACTCGGCGTGATGTACGGGAACAAGACGCCGGCCGAAGCTATCCGCGAGATTGAGGAATAACGCAACACTCGTCGAACGTATGGTTCTTGATCAGGAGCTTGCGGCCACAACACACAAGCACGGTATCGTATTGATTGCTGCTGGCGCCATCGGCTTCAGCAGCATCATCATTTTTACGAGGCTTATTACCGGACTCACCAGTTCTGGCATCGCGTTCTTCCGCGCACTCACGAGTTTTCTCTTCTTCAGCGCACTATTGCCGTGGTTCCCAAGGACGCTACAAGTGCGTCGCTACCAGGACGAGATCGTCCGGCTCGTGGGGCTGGGCCTGACCGTAGGACTCACAGGGATGTTGTATGTCTATGCCGTGCAACATACGACTGCCGCCAATGCGGTCCTGCTCAACAACACATCGACGGTGTACGTAGCCCTGCTGGCTCCGTGGCTACTACGCGAAGCGCGTTCGCGGCACACTTGGCTCAGCGTGGGATTGGCATTCGCGGGCATCGTCTGCATCGCCAATCCAGCAGCGTTGCGCTGGGCGTCGAGCGAATTCAAGGGCATCCTCGCGGGGACGTTGTCGGGCATCACCTACGCGCTGACGATGCTGCTGAGCCGTCGACTACGGGGGCGCGTCAGTGGCGTGACGCAGGTGTGGTGGAGCACTGGCATCGCCGGGTTGTTGGCGATGCCATGGGCTTTCCAGGCCCCCGCCAACGTCGTGGTTCGCAACATACCGTTCATTCTCGCGTTGGGCGTGCTTGCGCAAGGGTTGCCCTATATGCTCTATTTCCTGGGACTCGAACGCATCCCGGCCCAGGTTGTGAGCGTTGTTGCGTTACTCGAGCCCGTCAGCGGGATTATGATCGGGATGCTGTTGTATCGAGAAATGCCTACCGTAGTGGGCATCGCCGGTATTTTCCTGGTGCTGACGAGCATCGTGCTCGTCTCGCGTTGAGCCAGACTATAAAAGTCTCACGGAATACCTATTTGAGCATTTATCGACTCTGAACCAAAAATCTGCAAGACACGATACGTGCTGAGACTTTTGTAGGCTTTGACAATCAGACTAAGAACCTATCCGAAAATTATCTGGTTGATTGAAGCACTTTTGCAGTAAAATCTCAAAATACGTTTCGTAAAGCTAATTGCAGCACAAGTTACTTGTGATTGCGCCGGACTTTGCGGCTAAAGCCGCCTTTAAAAATGGTGTTTTTTCGTTTTCGGGCGTAGCCCGAAAACGAAAAAACACTCCCTATCCCGCGCCTTTAGGCGCAATTGCTGCGTAAGATTGAATTTTCGGATAGGTACTAAGGACTACAACAGGACTATAAACTATGCCAAATTTTAAAATCGCTACGTTTAACGCCAATTCCATCCGCGCGCGCCTCGACCAGATCCTCGACTGGCTCGACCGTGAGCAGCCCGATGTACTCTGCATCCAGGAAACCAAGGTGCAGGACAAGGATTTTCCGGCGCAACCCATCGAGGATGCCGGATATCACGTTATCTTTCGGGGACAAAAATCCTACGCGGGCGTCGCCATCATCAGCAAGAGTGCGCCGGAGGCCATCGCCGCCGGCTTCGACGACGGTGAGGACTCCGCAGACGAGCCGCGCCTGCTGCGCGCCGTCTATCACGGCGTCACGGTGGTCAACACCTACGTTCCGCAGGGGCGCGAGCCGGAGTCGGAGCATTTCCAGTACAAGTTACGCTGGTTTGCCCGGATGCGCCAGCTCTTCGAACGGCATTACACACCCAACGACCTGCTGGTGTGGGTGGGCGATCTCAACGTCGCCACGGAGGACATCGACGTGCACGATCCCAAAGGATTGCGCTACCATGTGGACTTCCATCCCGACGCACAGGCTGCGCTAGAGAATGTGCGGCAGTGGGGATTCGTAGACGTCTTCCGTAAGCACCATCCCGGGGAGCCGCAGCAGTTCAGCTACTTCGACTACCGCGCTCGCAACCCCATCGAACGGGGCATTGGCTGGCGCATCGATCACATCTGGGCCACCGCGCCGCTCGCCGCCAAATCCACGACTGCGTGGATCGACGTAGAGGCGCGCAGAGCAGAGCGCCCGTCGGATCACACGCTCGTTATCGCCGAGTTTGCGTTGTAGCATCGTGCCGGTATGACAGAAGAAGCTTCTACGGGCCACACCAGCCCAGTCATCAGCACGTGGAATGAAGGGCCGCTCCACGCGGCCCTCAAGGCCTGGTACGCTCAACCCGACGACGCCTTCGAAGTTCCCGTGGATGGCTTTGTCATCGATATCGTGCGCGGCGATCTGCTAGTAGAGATCCAAACGCGCGGTTTCACAGCGCTCAAAGACAAGCTGGCGACACTCATACGCACGCATCCGGTACGGTTAATTTATCCGATTGCCAGGGATAAATGGATCGTCAAGGTGGCGGACGATGGGAAAGAGCAATTGAGTCGACGCAAATCCCCAAAACACGGCAGCGTCGAGCAGATCTTCGACGAATTGGTGAGCATCCCGCATCTGCTGGTAGAGCCCAACTTCACGTTCGAAGTGTTGTTCATCCAAGAAGAGGAGGTCCGCCGCCACGATGCACGACGCGCGTGGCGGCGTAAGGGTTGGGTGACGCAGGAACGCCGGCTCATCAAGGTCGTGGAGCGGCAGCACTTTGCGTCCCCCGAAGACGTGCGCGCGCTGATCCCTGCAGCGTTGGCAGAACCGTTTACCTCGGCAGACCTTGCGCCCCTTATCCCCGGGCGGCGGCGGCGCGCGTACAGGATGATTTACTGTCTGCGGGCGATGAACCTCATCACACAGGTCGGCAAGCGCGGACGCGCGGC
>JBJYXQ010000149.1:0-4357 GCA_046260035.1 Anaerolineae bacterium | reverse complement strand
AAAGCAACGCATAAGTGCCTCTTGACTTGCGAGAATGATAACCCCCTGGTCAAGATATAAAGTATACTAAATTATGGTAAAATAGTTTACATGACCGACCGCTCACAATTAGAACAAGGGATCCGCGCGTTGGAGGCACAACGCAGCACGCTAGGCGACGCCCTGGTGGATGCGATGGTCGCTGCCGCGCGCGAAAAGCTGACTGCGTTAGAAAGCGGCGCCCCAGCAGGCGAAGCGTTGGCCAGTGGGACACGAACGGTGTTCCAGGGCGAGCGCAGGCTCGTCACTGTCGTTATTGCTGATGTGAAGGGTTCCACGCAATTGTTGGAACACCTCGGCACCGAAGCCTGGGTCAAGCTGATGAATCGCCTCTTCGCCATCCTAGAAGCGGAAATCAACCGCTTTGGCGGTGCGGTGGACCAGTTCCGGGGCGATGGTTTGGTGGCGTTCTTCGGCGCAACAGAGACGCACGAAGACGATCCCGCAAGAGCCGTGCTGGCGACATTAGCGATGCAGGAGGCGCTCAAACCGCTGATCGCTGAATTGCGCGCTCGCGAGCACGTCGAGCTGCGCCTGCGCATCGGCGTGAACACCGGAGAAGTCATCGTCGGCAGCGTGGGCAAGCGGCAAGCGCGACGCGACGACACTGCTATGGGCGAAGCAATCACCATTGCTGCACGTATGGAGCAAGCTGCCGAGCCGGGGACAGTACTGGTAAGCGAAAATACCTACCGGCTGACATGGACACAATTCAAGTGGCGCTCGCTGGGTACGATAGTGGCCAAAGGCGTCCGCCATCCCATCGCTGTTTACCGGCCTCTGGCAGCCAAAGCGACCGCCGAGAAGATACGCGGTATCCCTGGGCTGGAAGCACCCCTGGTGGGTCGTCAATCTGAGCTGGATGCTTTACAGCAAGCCATCGCGCGGCTGCAGGCCGGTGAAGGTGGCCTTGTCACGATCATCGGCGAGGCGGGGTTAGGCAAGTCGCGGCTGGTGGCGGAATTGCGCCGACTCGTCGCCGGGCGTTACGTGGATATGCAGTGGGTCGAAGGCCGCTGCCCCTCCTACGGGACCTCCATCGCCTATTTGCTCTGGGTGGACATTTTGCGTGGACTGTTGGATGTCGCGGTGGATACGCCACCACAAGCCGTCCGCGAGGCACTGCGTGCGCGGGTACAAGCCCTGGCGGACGTTAAGTCACGCTATCCCGAAAGGCAACCCACACTTTATCCCTACCTCAGCCAATTGCTCGGGCTCCCGCTCGACAAGAAAACGGCTGCCAAGATGTCAGATGTGGAAGGCGAGGAACTCAAGCGCGGAACGTTTCGTGCCATCGAGAGCCTGATCGAGAGCACGGCCCGGCAGCATCCACTGGTGATCGTTTGCGAGGATTTGCACTGGGCTGACCCAACGTCACTGGAACTGCTGGAGCGTCTGTTGGGGATCACACACCAGGGCCTGGCACACCGTGTGCCGCTGCTGTTCATCTGCGTTCTGCGCCCCGAAACGGCTCACGGCAGCACGCTCGTCAAGCAGCTTGCCGCACGACGCAGCGGACGCCAGTACACCGACCTATGGCTGGCACCCCTTTCCACCGAGGAAAGTGAAACGCTGCTTCACCATTTACTGCATATGGATGAGCTTCCCCAACAACTCAAGGCCCGCATCCTCAATCACGCTGAGGGCAACCCTTTCTACATCGAGGAACTGATCCGCTCGTTGCTCGACGATGGCGTGATCATATGGGACAAAGATCGTGGACGCTGCGATACAACGTGCGAGCCCGCTGAGATCGCCATTCCCAACACCCTCTACGGCGTACTTATGGCGCGCATCGACCGGCTGCCAGAGAACGCCAAACGGGTACTGCAACTGGCGTCTGTGGTGGGGCGCGCCTTCCCGCGCCGCGTGCTAGACGCCATCAATCAGCACCGTTACGACCTGGACAGCGCTTTCCTCGCGTTGGAACGCGAGGAACTCGTCTACGAACAGAAGCCAGGACCGGAGCCGGAATTCGTTTTCAGACATCATCTGATTCAGGAAGCGGCTTACAATAGTCTACTCAAGCAAGAGCGGGCGACCCTGCACCAATGGGTGGCCGAGTTCCTGGAGAACCTGCGTAGCGACCTGCGCGATACTTATGTGGGCCTCTTCGCCCATCACTGGGAGCGCGCCGACCGGCCCGATCGCGCGGTCACGTATCTGTTGCGCGCCGGAGAACAAGCTGCGGCGCAGTTTGCCAACGTCGAGGCCGCGGAATATTTCAGCCGCGCGCTGGCGTTGACCCCGAGCTACAGCCTCGAACGGTATACGCTGTTACTGGCGCGTGAGCGCATCTACGACTTGATGGGCGACCGTGAGGCGCGAGCGCGCGATCTGGACACTTTGGAGAAACTGGCCCAAGCGCTCGACGATCCACTGCGTGAGGCGGAAATCGCACTGCGCCGCGCGAACTTCGAAGAAAGCGGACGCGATTATCCGGCGGCGATAACAGAAGCGCAGAAAGCAATCCGGTTGGCACGGATTGCACGTGATGTTCATGGCGAGGCGGCCGGTTACCTGGCGTGGGGACGCGCGCTCTTCTACCAGGGCGATTACCACGAAGCCAGACGCCAACTACAACAGGCGCTCGACCGCTCAATGGACTTCCCACAGGTTCAAGCCGACAGCTTGCGCAGTCTCGGCATGGTAGCGGAAGAGCAGAGCGAGGCACGGGATTACTTCCGGCAGGCACTACATATCCACCGCAAAATCGGCGATCGACGCGGGGAGTGGGCTACCCTTTACAACCTCAGCGTGCTGTTTTTGGAGCAGGAGAACTGCGCCCAGGCGATGAAGTATGGAGAGCGCGCATTGAACCTCTGCCGAAAAATCGGCGACCGGCAGGGAGAACGGATGGCGCTGGACAACTTGGGCTATGTGACGACTTGCCAGGCCGACTACACACGCGCACAGACCTATTACGAGCAAACCCTGCGCCTCTGCCGAAAAATCGGCGACCGGCACAGCGAGGGCCACACACTGGTGCATCTCAGCACGCTCTTCTCTCTCTTCAATCAACACGACGCCGCACACGCACACGCAGAGGAAGCGCTTCATCTCGCACAGGAGACCGAGGATCACCAGATGGAAGGCGATGCACTGATTTTTATAGGGCACGCATTGTGGGAATTGGAACGGCGGGACGAAGCGACGGAAGCTTACCGGCAGGCGCACGTTTTGCTGACCGAATTAGGTGAAGGACAACTGGCGCTCGATCCACTTGCCGGGCTGGCCCGCAGCGCACTCGAACAGGGTGACACGGCGCAAGCATTGCGCAACGTTGAGAAGATTTTACGTGATTTGGATACGCTGCTGCTCAATGGCAGCGAGGAATTTCTGCGCATCCATTTGAATTGCTGGCACGTGCTTCACGCCCTGCGCGACCGCCGCGCGAATGACGTTCTCGGCACTGCTCATCGCGCATTACAGCGCCGCGTCGCGAAAATCAGCGATCCGGAGATGCAGCGTGTGTTCCTGGAAGACATACACCTGCACCGAGAGATTGTGCAGGCATATGAAGGGTAGCGAAGCGTGAGTAAGGAGTTCTGATCGCGATTTCTACGGCAGGTGACTCTTTATAATTTAGGCGGTGCAATCCCGGAAAACATGCGTAAGTGTTCGGTTTCCATAAATCTCTGTAAGGCTTCGTCGTCGCCCGCAGCAATCGTACTGATCAAGTGCGTCTTGACGTAATCGGTCAGCATTTTCTCAAAGTGATTTCTGTGTTCTCTTTCCTCGCCACTGAGTTGTGACGGCGCTTCCGCACACGCGATGGTATACTCCGGACCTAAGACCCACTCGAAAATGACCCTGGAACGTTCGATGTGATAGTCTGAAGTGACAATGATACAGGAAGTGATCCCTTGCGGTTCAAGGCAAAGCTTTTTGGCATACCAGGCATTGCTGATCGTGTCGATCGATTGATCTTCACAGCAAATACGATCTTCAATTTCCGGTTTCGTGCAAGAGGCACCGTCTGCTTGCACACTTGCTTTGGCGATAAGGTAGTTTTTGCCCACCTCCGCCTCCGTGTGCGGGCCGACGACACTAGGATCAACACTGGCCATAACAGAGAACTTTCCCGTCGATATGATGTAGTCGGCTTTTCCTTCCATAAAGAGCGCATACGCTTTATCTAACCTTGCTTTTGCCTGCTCTTCAGGTTCGTACCAGGTCTGGCCCTCAATCTTGACCTTTTTCAGACCACCGCCTAAAACAATAGCGGCCGTTTTCTGTGAGCTTTTGACGTCTGCCATACGCACTCCTTTCAACACATCCTGTTTCAATAGTATCCAATCCACTGCCAAAGTCAAAA